>NZ_JBFTIZ010000067.1:0-24731 GCF_056395165.1 Pedobacter sp. 10L46_2 | reverse complement strand
GTATCAGCTCTGTGCTGAAAGTGAAACCAGGAATGAAGACGTCATTTTTTCTGTCCATAATTTAGACAGAACTCCCGATGAAATTCTCATGCATTGTAATGAATTTTTAAAAAAGTATAGGGATAAGATTTGAGGTCACATCAGCTCAGGGGTGTAAATTGTCTATTTCACCAAAGGTGACCAAGAATCATTATCGCCGAAAATACACTAAAGCCCATGCACGGACTGCACTCAATAAAAGCAAAATTACTACATGTATCTGTGATCTCATTTTTTTAATGTTTTACTAAAATTCGGATAAAATTTTGTACTTAAACCGTTCCCCAGAAATTTCGCACTTTTCTTAGGTATCGTTTTTTGAGTTAATTTCGTTGTGATCAAATAGGCAACGAGCAGATTTGGTATCCACGACAACCAGGCTACAATTATATAGGACGTGTCGTAGATACCGATAACTAAAATCAAAATAGGCAGCCAGATTCTTAGTGTAACAGCAGCAAAACAAGCCGCATAACTGTAGATCATCAGTAATTGATGTTTTCCGATTTGTTGTTTCCTGACGGTTAAGTATGCTATTAAGGTGGTACAAAACCAGATTATGCCTAAACAGCTAAATCCAAGTGATGCCCAGAAACCTCCATCCGAAAAAAGCGCTATGTAGAAACCGGAAAGGGAACTGAATAAAGCCGAAACAACATATATTTTTCCAGTAAGCCTGTGTACTTTGATATTTCTGGACCTAAGTTTTGAGCTAAACTGGAGCCATCCCACAAGTAATGCAACCCCTCCAAAAATAATATGTATATAAAAAGCAATATACCAGACGAGGTTGTTTAAAAGCCACTCTGGTTTGTCATTCATTATTCCAACCTTTCCATTTATTAAAAAATATTTAAGTGGATAAAGTCCAATAATAATTGAAAAAAAGCCAAATAAAATCCACAGGATTTTCTTTTTCATATCAGCGTACTATGTTTAAACTAGTGGGTGCTGCAGGTACAGCATCTTCCCAAACATTATGCAACAAAAATGTACACTAGCGGGCAAAAAATGGTTCCACTTTGTAAGGTGGCACCTATTATTGTTTAGATTGTAGCTTGCAGACTTAATTTCTGCTGTTTTAAATAGGTTGTTGGCGACACTCCTATCTTCTTTTTGAAGTTTCTATTAAAGGAAGTTTTAGAATTAAAGCCAACCTCATATGCTAAAGCTAATAAGGTGAATTTATGATTTCCGGGCCGCATCGAAATGAGTTTAAATTCTTCAATTCTAAGTCCATTGACATAATCATAGAAGTTTTTATCTTCCAGTGTATTGATTACCTGAGATAAAGCATTTGGATGGATGTTCAGTCGTTCCGCAAGTTCATTCAAGCTCAGTTCAGGATCTTTAAACAACTTTTCCTGCTGCATTAACTGCGTAACTTGCAAATGTATTTCTGACAAGAGCGTGTACCCCATTGTCGATTTTTGATATTTTACCTTTGTAGTTATTGAAGATTCATCTTCAATGACACCTAATAATCCCATCTCCAAATGGTTAGCAGGTAAAGTAATGACGTTATTGTTGAAAATCCCAACTTGTTTGATGCCAAAATAGCCAATAGACAAAATAAACAGGTCTACTAACGTAAAGGTAGAGATGTCATTGCCCAAGAGAATAGATAACCAGATCAGGGACATGCCGATCATCAGATTTCTTAACCAGTTCAGATTGATCTTTTCCAGATGAGAAACGAGGTTTGAAATATTTTTGCGGTGTCCTTCTATCAGATAAAGCGACATTATGATATAAGCAATACCAGAAGGTAAAATTGCGAAATGGACGATTTTTAATAAGCCCAAATAACCAATGCCATTGTTTTCGTAAATAAATATCTTCTCGCCTGTGGCCAACAAAAAGAACTTCGACAAAGCAATATATGCTAACACTGCAGGAAGAAAATGAAAAGAACAGTACAATTTCCCGATCTTCTTTCCAGTTAACAAAGTAGCATACAAATACAAAAATGGGCCATGAAGCAGTGGCATGGGAATCTCAAGACCCAAAAAGTACGGATATTCCAGAAATTTATCTGATGCAATTAAGTAATAGCAAAGCAGGTGAATAGAGATCAAAAATAGCCAGAAGGCCAATACCAAATCTGCCCTAGATTTACCTTTTTTTGTAAAAAGCAGTATGGAAAGAAATAAAGAAATGACAACTCCAACAATATGTATCATGGCCTATACTAAGTATGGGCTAAATATAAAAGAAAACGGTAGATTTTGAATTATCATCTCTCTTATCTAATCATTCAAATAGTTAATTCATTCATTGTTAGGCACCCATGCAATTAGAATAAAAAGCGATGGTTTGGACAGCACCCCTTTATATGATTTCATAAAACACAAGGAGGAATTTGATATTTTAAAAGCTGCAGAATGGGTTTCCGTTCACCAGCTGGTCCCGCATGACATCTTGACGTTGATTTAGTATAGCGCAGCAGCTGGCACAAAGACAAATCAGGGCAAAAGGTCTATAAAATAAAAGGCGCCAATCACGTTTATGACGCCTCCCATCCTTATACTTCTGACCGCCTGCCTAATCATTTACAGCAGGCAGGCGAAAAACGTTAAATTTTATTTTACAGTAAACGGCACTGAAATATTGCCCCATTCTAAAACAACCTTACCTGATTTATCGATGGTAAAAGTCATTTTTTCCACGAAGCTTTTTGCTTTTCCAGTTTTGGCATTTACGCGAATGACGTCAGCTGCTTCCTTGTATTCATAGGGACCCGCCGGGTTTGCGGTCTTGTTAAAAATCCACACCCAGTCCTGCGCGCCAGGAATCGAGTGCAATGAGTACTTTCCGGCTGGCAAAGCTTTTCCGTCAATGGTCACATCTTTACCCACTTCAAAAATAGTGGCCTCGTTTGCTCCGGTTCGCCAAACTTTACCGTCAAATGGTGCGATTTCTTTACCTACAGTACGGCCTTTTACCGAAGGTGCGCTGTAATCGATCGTGATTGCTGTGCCTGATTTAGTTGTTCCTTTAGCGATTGCAGGCGGACTCGGGCGTTTACTTTTATCTTCTTTTGGTTTGTCCTGAGCAAATAAAGTTGCTGAAGTAAACAAAGTCACAATTAGAGACAGTACAAATATTTTTTTCATAACATTTAATTTTTTGATTGCTACTAATATAACAAATTTTCATTCGACTGTCATTTGTCCTAAATACACCTTCAATTAACCTAATCATGGAAAAACAAAAAACCCGGCATAGACTGGGTATTATTCCATATGAGGCCACCTCTTTCGCAGAACGCGGCCTCATCTGACAGTCCAAAATTGGGAAAGAACCATATTATGACCTCAGGAATGCTGATTTGATCTGCATACTGGAGAAACTCGTGAAAAGCCTTTTAGTGATTGAGAGAAGCTTGTTTTTAAGCCCGACGAAATGCTATGCTCAGGGATGTCAGATATAAATAAAATTCGTCGCCTATATTTGTAATTCGACCACGCAATTTTTGGTAACGCCCGGCAGTCGCTCAGGCGACAATTTTGACCCGAAATGAATGATTCATAAAAAAGTGTTAAAAAACCTCCTACATATTTTCTTGTCGAAAAACTCAGACACGAAATAAGACGTTTTTTTTTTGCGCTTAGGTACAAATCCCCCACTCTAGGATTTCTGTAATAATATGCTGTTAGCGTATATCCAATTCTTACGGGATAACCATCATGCTCCTTTCTGCAGACTAAAAGATTTTCTTCCGGATTTTTAACTCTTCAAATCCCTCGATTTCTACAAGTATATGCTTCCTATGTATCCGCTTCTTCAGTTTCATCGGCACAGATCTGCTGGTCAACCGTCTGGCAATCCTTTGCATTATAGGCATGTCAAATGAAAGCTGCCGGAACTTTGGATGTAGTCAGTTATTCGAAACTTTCTTACCGTAAAGGTGTTAACTAATTAAACAATCAACAGATGAAATTACTAAACAATGATCAAGCGCCGGCTCCAGGAGCTGGTGTACTTTCAGTATCTTTAAAGGAAACAGAAGATGAACAGTTTGACTCGATTAAAAATCCAGTAAATGAACATGATCTTTGGGAGCTGATCAACCAAGAACTCGTCAGCGATGGTTCACCTGTATGGCGGATGTGGTGCTAACTGAAAAAACTTCCAGGAAATGAGAGTTACCGGGGCAAGCAACAAATTAACTAAGCCTTAAACTGTACTGTTTTTCTGGGCTTTTCTGGGATGCTATATAGGCTTGTTCTGCAGGTAATTTTCGATTTGCTCTCCAAGATGCTCGAGTAAAGCTTCAACAGCCATTCCTTCACCGCACCAGCTTTTGCCACTTCCACCCAACTCCTGCCACATCACACCCAGGGTGGTATGCTGGTCGAAAATGGCATATTTAGGCTCTTCCAAATCAGGAACTACAAGTAGTGGTCTCAGCTCCCCTTCAATGATCACCTGAACCTCAAATGGCTCCCATCCTTCTTCAATATTTCCCATTTAATTAAGTTTTTTCATCACAAAATAAAGATACTTGATATTCAGATCATGGCAATAGCAATCGTGGATTGCTATTGCCCCGAATCTTCGAACAGATTTACCAGCTGTCGGCGTAAACGACAAATAATTTTATCATCACACTGAAGCGCTATTTCCTTGAGCCTGGCTCACCCATACGTCTGAACGGAGCAAGTGCATCAGCTGGTGGGCTATCGTCATCCGTATCTGTTTTCGATTCGCTAGGGCTGTTAACTTTACTGTCTTCAAAGTCAGATAAACCTTGTTTTTTACGTTTCTCTTCCAGCTCCTTTGACTGCTGATCTCGAATTTGCTTTTCCATAATAAATAGCTATTAATTAGAATCCTATAAATCGATAACACCTAAATGTTTTTAGAATTGTAAGCCCCATTTTCCCGATCGCTTTTATAGTTCATGGCATCGTCTTCTTTGCCATTCTCCTGCACGCCTGTCTGATCTTTCAGTTGGTCTGCTTTGTCTTTCTGTCCTTCTTCCTGCATTCGAGATATGCTCATCTTAGCATTAATATTATGCTTACGCTTGTTATCCCTGGTTTTCAGTGGCTGTACGGAAGAGGATTTAAGGCTCGCATGAGCGGCATCATTATTAACGTTAGCGTCCTGACTATTTTTGAGGTTTTCCTGGATATTCATAGTGAAAATGTTTAGGTGTAAATACAACAATCTTAAACACTTATGGTTTTAATATTTCAGGAGCCATTGATCCTGCGTTTTATTTTATGCTTTGATGCCCACTTGAGCTGATGAGAGGAAAATCTACTGGACTGCAAAGCGGAAATCTATCGAAATTACAAAATGAAAAAAAATAGGTCAGTATTTCTAGCAAAACGGTAATTTTGGGTAATGTCTTCCAAATTCCAAATCCTTTATTTTTTTGAAAATGCCCGCCTAATGATTGCGGAGATCAAGCGTTTGGATCTTCCAGAAAACGCAAGCTATACTGAAACTTGTCATTGGCTTTATTTCGATAAACAAACGGGCGCACTGATGAAGCTTTGGTTCCATACGATGGATTCCTCTGGAGAAATCGAAGAAAGGTATTTTGAGCAGGGATTTTTGAAATTCAATGGCACCCAGGCCACCTTTATTGAAAAGTACAACTCAGCTCAACATACTCTGGACAGACGTAGTACAAAAGAAGCATCACCTGAACTCATATCGGTGCTGGAAAGCTATTTTAAACACCCTGAAGGGAAAAAAGATTGATTATTTTGCTGAGGCACTGTTGGGGACATTGCCATTGCCTTGTGCATTACCTTAATTTCCTGCAGTCGGCGCTGAACAGGTCGCGGAATTGCTCTTTCCCATGAACCCCAAATTAATAATAGGCATCAGGTTAAGACCTGTCCAAAGATCCACTATCGAAAGTTTCGCATAGCGATGTATGCTTCATCAAAAAAACATCCTTTACCTTACTTGATCTTGCCAAAACTTTGGGCAATGATAGCAATATGTTCTTTTATTTTTACTTTCTGAAGATGCTCCACTTTTTCCTGCCCACCTAAACTAAGCAAAGGCACATACCCAAAACATTCGTCGTATTGCAGGGCTCCATGGTTTTCCTTGGCGGTGAGGTAATTATGGTCGCTCAAATTAGCCCTTAAAAAGCCCTCATCCGCTAAATCCATATCAAAAAACCATTCCATGTCATCCCCACTTTCTATAATGGAATCCTTGCCATTTCTAAAATATACTGCCCGGATCGCATCACCTGTCCAGGTCAGGAAATCTCCAAGGGCAGTAACCCCAAAAACGATTTCGACATCCGTATTGTCATAGGCTTCATCAAACACAGGTTGAAACTCTAACGGATTAATCAACTTCAGATAGCCATTCATAAAGATTCCAAACCCATAGCTATTCCAAAAGTCAATAAGCTGAGGAGGCAGTTTGCCCTCGTACTTATCCGATACATCGCCTGTTGCCTTTAGTACAATCGAATAGTTCGGGTATTTTTCAAAAAATATATCAAACATAGGCCGAAGGGTTGTTTTAATCAGATGAACCATTCCAACAAGAGGTTTACTACTAAAGAAGGGAAATAACAAACATCGCTTTCAACAAATATTCTGAAAACTTCATGAAATATCAAGGGTTATGCTTAAAAACGTTTTGCAGGGCAGCTAAGGCGGAGTACGGGAAAGATAAACCCATCCAGGGTAACAATACTAAGGATGGTACGGCAAATGTGTGCACGCCTTACGCTGACTAAACGAATAAATGATTCGCTAAACATTTTTTATAAAGCACGATGAATCCAGCGTTGGTAAGTCAATTCAAATTTAGTTTCGCCATTGGAATAGCTTCCGACCTGAGTCCAGCCTTGAAGTGGATAGAATCGTTCTGCACGTGTATTCGGTGCTGTCCCTAAAACTACCTTGTCCTTAGTCTGCTGAAAATACCAATCGATCATTAGTCGATGCAATTCCTTTCCAATCCCTTTTTCTGCAAACTCCGGATCTACAAACAATGCCCAGACACTCTTTTCCAACAGGTCAATAATTGAAAAACCCACAACCCTACCATCCACCTCACAAACCCACCCCTTACCTCTTTCGGAAATGTAATACGCCACATCTTTATCAGGAACAAGATCGGGATTGCTCAAAGTATTCTCTTTCACCAGATGCCGTACTACCTGCATCTGTTTAATATCTGAAAGTTTCGCGGTTCTAAAAATCATAAAGCAGGTTTTCAATTACAGGTCAAAAATTTTTACTACGCCCTTTTACATGACCTGTCTCATCAGGCAGTCAACCAGCGTATCCCTTTCATGAATTTTGTCATTTAAGGTGGTTTTTATATTTATTTTCCGGTGTTGTCGGAGAATTATGAAATCCGGCTGCGTACATTATAAATAAGATGTTCGCTGCAAATATAAAAAACAGCCGTGTTCCTTTCAAATATTTTTGGACAGTCTATTCGTTTCTTGCTGAATGCACAGAAGTTTAATTTGTAGTGACAAGTCAAATACCCTGTGTTATTAGTGGAGATTTTGTTTCCTTAATTTTTGTGTGTCTAATCCTATTTTATTGCAACGAAATCAAAATTTCTTATCCTACATCAACTCAATGGCCACAAAAATTTTAGAGCTTTGATTTATCAACGAAAAGCACAACTTAAAAACTAAAATTATGGCTAAGATTATCACAAAAGACGGAACTGAAATTTATTACAAAGATTGGGGAACAGGTCAACCACTGGTATTCCATCATGGCTGGCCACTATCAGGCGACGACTGGGACGCGCAGATGATGTTCTTTCTGCAAAAAGGATACAGAGTAATCGCCCATGACCGCAGGGGGCATGGGAGATCAAGTCAGGTTTCCGGTGGACACGATATGGATACTTATGCAGCAGATGTCGCAGCCCTTACCGAGGCGCTCGATTTGAGGGATGCTATACATATCGGCCACTCAACAGGCGGCGGCGAAGCGATTCATTACGCTGCAAACCTGGGGAAAAACCGCGTCGCTAAAGTTGTACTTATCAGCGCGGTAACACCATTAATGTTGCAGACAGAAAACAATCCCGATGGTGTACCGATGGCTGTATTTGACGAAATACGTCAGGGTACCGCATTTAACAGGGCACAATATTTCCAGGACTTCACCATCCCCTTTTACGGCTATAACCGTGAAGGTGCCAAAATATCGCAGGGCATCAGGGATAATTGGTGGAGACAGGGAATGATGGGAAGCGTAAAAGCACATCATGGTGGTATTAAGGCATTTTCAGAAACAGACTTCACAGAGGACCTTAAAAGTGTGGATATTCCGGTACTGGTTTTGCATGGAGAAGATGACCAGATCGTTCCATTTCCTATCTCGGGAGCAAAAGCCATCAAATTACTAAAAAACGGGAAATTGATTTCATATCCTGGTTTTCCTCATGGCATGCCGGCTACTGAGGCACCCACTATCAACAAAGATCTTCTGGCTTTTATTCAATCTTAAACAGATTTCAATAACTGGAAATTAGCACATTCCGCAACCCAGAAAAGCTGTCATAACTTAATTTGACAGCTTTTTTTTATTGGTAATGAGCCGATTGTTAAAGCAACACTCATGAATAAGATTAACTTTCCCTACCAGATGAGATTTTCAAAATAGCCAAGTGTGTTAATGTCCTGTTTATTAAAACAATTCTAAAGTGTGATCGTTATATAACTGAAGGCTAATGTATCAAGCTTAATTTATTAACCTAAATTTAGAACAATGAAGAACAGACAAGATGCAAGGCATAGCAGTTCGGAACAGGGCAAACCTACTTCAGATCGAATGTATCACAATGCCAAAGACGACAAAAAGCAACAGGGAATTACCAATGGCGGAGGTCAGAGGTCAGACCAGACTTCCAATAAAGACAATCAACGTAAACGAGAAGGTCATTAAAATACTTTTTGCGTTTTCGGGTAAATATTCTATTAGCTGTAAAAAGGTGTTCAGGTCAGAACACCTTTTTTTGTCTTCTTAGACTTTCAGCGTTTTTAAACATGGAAGCTGAAAATAAGTTAAGAGCGATTTTCCATGAACCAACTGGCGATTAAGCAATTTGAAAAAAACAGGAGCCGGCCGGTGCTTAAACGTACTGGAGCTTCTCCGGTTTTTAATATTAAAAGCGGCTTAATTGTGGGTAGGAAACGCGAGTTGAACTAAATAAGAATATAAGCAAGATTAGATTGTTATTTTAACGGAAACAGATTTTTTCAATAAAGAACGCTTGGGTCAAGTCGCGAACCCCGAACCACCCTGGCCACTGTTATATAGAGATAAGCGCTGGTTGACATCAGTGCTTATTAATCTCCTGGCGATGAAAAGTACAGATTTTTCAGGATTCACTTCAGGGAAATGCTATTCAGCAAGAGAAATTAGGTAATATTCATTTATATCAATTCTGTTTGAGAAGAACAAACCATTAGCATCATTCGTTTCACGCTGTCAAAAAGCGGGAACAACAAAATCTAAAACATTCTGTATTAACCATTGTAGTTATTAAACAGAAAACTAACGTTGAACATTAAAACAATAATCATGGGACAATTAAGCAATCGAACCATAGCCGTTTTATCGGAAAACGGTTTTGAAGAAACAGAATTGACAAGCCCTGTTGAAAGGTTAAAAGAAGAAGGTGCCACAGTTCATATCATCTCGTCTAAATCAGGCAAGATACAGGCAATGAAGGGCGACCATCAGTGGACAATTGAAGTGGATGTAGACAAGACAATCAATGAAGCTAATGCTGATGACTATCATGCATTAGTAATTCCCGGTGGGGTATTAAATCCCGACGCATTAAGAAAGAATGAGGATGCCGTCGACTTTGTAAAAGCTTTTTTTGACCTTGGAAAACCAGTAGCAGCGATCTGTCACGGCCCGCAAGTGCTGATTACAGCTGAAGTTGTAGAAGGTAGAAAGTTGACTTCAACAAAAACCATAAAAATTGACCTGTTGAATGCTGGTGCTGAATGGTATGACCAGGAAGTTGTAGTTGACGCGGGTTTGGTCACCAGCCGAAGCCCAAGAGATCTCCCTGCTTTTAATGACAAGATGGTAGAAGAATTTGCAGAGGGTGTCCATGAAGGGCAACATTCCTAACCCATAAAATTAAGCGGGTATCTAAAAGGTCCCGCTTTGTGTTATTACTGGAAATATCACTCTATACTATTTACCATGACAAAACTTAAAACAGCAGTTCTGGTGGGCAGCCTTCGCAAGGAATCCTGGAACAGAAAAACAGCCAATGCACTCATTGCACTTGCTCCTGACTTACTTACATTGGAGATTATCAGTATCGGCGATCTGCCGCTTTACAACGAAGACCTGGAAACAGCTCCACCTTCGCAATGGACAACCTTCCGTAAACACCTGGCAACTTTTGACGCAGTACTTTTTGTCACTCCAGAATATAACAGGTCTGTTCCCGCAGTACTCAAAAATGCCCTTGATGTCGGCTCTCGTCCATATGGGAAAAGCTGTTGGGATGGAAAACCTGGTGCGGTGATCAGCGTATCTCCTGGCAACATTGGGGCCTTTGGGGCAAATCATCACCTGCGCCAGTCCCTTGTATTTCTGAACGTTCCTGCTATGGCTCAGCCGGAGGCCTATATCGGGGGTGCCGCTAGCTTATTTGACGATAAGGGTATACTCACCAATGAATCTACCAGGGCATTGTTAAAGAAATTTATGGATAGTTTCCAGCTCTGGATCACTAGCAATGTAAAAAAGTAAGAAGATTTTTGTTGATCCTTCATATTACGCCCATGAGGAATATAGACAAAGGTAAATTCCCCTCTTATGCTATAAGCTTATTTTACATTACCTTCAAACTTTAATTTTTCAAACACATCATGCCCGAAACCCATTAAATTAATCACAATCAATCCTTATCTATGAATGCGCTAATTATTATCGATGTGCAGTATGATTTTTTACCCGGAGGTGCTTTAGCTGTTAACCATGGTGACGAAATCGTCCAAACCATTAACGACTTACAGTCAGAATATGATCTGGTAGTAGCCACGCAAGATTGGCATCCAAGGGGTCATAAAAGTTTCTTTACTTCCCACCCAAATAAAATACCATTTGAAGAAATATCGTTAAACGGATTAAATCAGGTACTATGGCCTGAGCATTGCATACAGGGAACAAAGGGCGCAGAACTGGTTCCAGAACTTTTAACGAATGCTGTTGAGGCTATTTTTAGAAAAGGGGTGGATAAAGAAATTGACAGTTACAGCGGCTTTTTTGACAATGGCAGAAAAAAATCTACAGGCATGGCCGATTACCTTAAAGGAAGAGGCGTTACTGAAGTAGCCGTTTGCGGAGTGGCCGCTGATTTTTGTGTGTATTATACTGCAAATGACGCGTTAGACTTAGGTTTTAAATCAAGTATTATAACGCGCGCCGCTAAACCGATAGACCGGGAAAGATATGAACGTGTTAAAAAAGACTTTCAGCTAAAGGGGGGAACTGTTATTTGATCACCCGAACGATCATGCCTGCCGATTGTTAACAGAGCAGTAAATTATTTGACGACAATGACAAAAGAAAATCATTCTGCCACCAATCTAAAAAATCTTGCACGGATAATCTTGGGCCTATTTATGATATTGGCAGGTTTGGGGCATCTAAGTTTTCAGCGGGAAGAATTTCAGGCACAGGTACCAAACTGGATCCCAATGAACCAAGACCTGGTCGTCCTGCTTTCAGGAATCGTGGAGATTTTACTGGGAGTGACAATGATCTTTTGGCGCAAACAAAGAATTAAAGTCGGCATAGCACTTGCCATCTTTTATATACTGGTTTTCCCTGGCAACATTGCCCAGTACACTGAACATCGCAACGCATTCCGGCTKGATACCGACACCAAGCGTCTGGCACGGCTTTTCTTCCAGCCTGTGCTCATCATTTGGGCACTATGGTCCAGTGGTGGTCTCAAACGACAAACCGCACCCGAGCGGAAAAACTAATCGTTGCTGCAACCTAAAACCAGACAGAGACCTGAGCTACACCTTCAATTAAACAATTTTTCATCTATTCTTTGAAGAAAAGCGCAGTCTTTTTGAGCTTTGCCAATGTTCATGTTCCCTTAATTTTCTGCAAACACGCGAGGTGTAAGAGACTTTGCCACACCCTGTCTCTCCACTCAGCCAATCGACCTTTTAGAATTATTGGCAATTAAATTAGCAATGCTAATGCAGATAAGTTAGATTATTTTGGCATAAACCAGGCGATATCTAATTGCGCTGGATGAGAACCTTGAAAACCACGATGTCATCCATAAATTAAAATCCAATGACAAACCTTTTCAATAAGCGTATGTTATTTGATTATGTGCCACTAATTTTTAAACATGAAGTCTAAAGCAAAAGAACGTAGTACCTTTGATTCAGTCAAAAATGCTGCTATAAGCAAGCACACTCATTATTTTCATGCTGATGAAGATTTTAGAGAAGACCGGGACTGGGGAAAAACGGAAACAATTGAGTTCCCCGACAAACAGGATACCTTAAAAATCCATAAAAAAAGAGCATAGTTAAAGTGCTTATTTAGCATCTGAAACCTGAATTTCTGATCAGGTCTTATCCCTATATGGCAGGGTTTATGAGCCATCTGACTGCCCCCCACATCTCAGCAAGGAATCAGGATAACTATTGCTATTCAGCAAATTTTACCCTAATTTGAAAAGAAATTAGACGATGAAGCAGCATAACCTGGAAAGATATATTACAGCACAAAAATCGGTCTTTCAAACCGCTCTGACTGAAATTCAAAACGGCAGGAAAAGCAGTCATTGGATGTGGTATGTATTTCCTCAAATCCAGGGGCTTGGTTATACGGAGATTTCGAGATTTTATGCCATTCGAGACATTGATGAGGCCAAAGAATATCTGCAGCATCGGACATTAGGACCTAGACTCATTTTAATGTGCAATAGCTTACTGGAACTTAAAACCAATGACGCACATCGAGTATTTGGCAGTCCGGATGACCTGAAACTAAAATCATGCATGACCCTATTTGCCTCGGTTTCACCTACAGATCCGGTCTTCGAAAAAGTACTTGATAAATTCTATAACGGTTTAAAGGACCACATCACACTGAAAATATTAAACCTGCAACTAAGGAAGTAAGAATCGTCTCTATTTTTAAAAAATCGCAGAAATGACAGCGATGATGCCCCATTCTCCGCCAAAGTATCAAAACCTGTATAAAGCCTGCAAATCAATGATTAGCAGGCTTTATTGTTTATATCAAGTTTCCCCTCCCTGATTTATGGAACAACAATTGTTTTACGCTGAACGGTATGGGCACTAAAAAAGCCTAATGCCCCACCATTGATATTAGTAACCGGATTTGCTGGTGCAGCCCCATCGGATGAACCGTTGGCATTGGAGAGGCTAAACATATAAGTGTATACAGAAGYATCAATACAATGCATTTCCGCTGTTAAACGATCTCCTTTAACAATATTTTTGCCATGATCTTTGGTTGTGTTTTCAAAGACCAGATACTCATTTATTTCCTGTCCACTGGTAAATTCATCATTGAGCACTTTATATTCACGTTGAATTTTATCATTGATATATTGCTGGAACCAATAGTAGTTTGCCACCCCGGGCGTATCTTTGAATTTCACCATCGGCGTGGTACGGGTTGAATCGTAATCCTTTGGTTTAAGTGTAAAATCCAGGAAAGGTACGTGCTCAGGCATCGTGCTGGATGCGGTGAACATTTCGCCCTGAATGGTTACAGACAGAAAATAGGTTTGACCAGGAGTACCATTAATCGCGGTTGTGGTATAAATCCCCTTACTGATCTCGTTCAACAATACTGAGGTGCCATTATTATCAACCTTAACAATAGCTCCGCTGATGCCGTTAAACTGGTTGTCATCACCAAAATTCTTTGTTTGACTCACATTCACCTGACATACACCTGGTTCGTTGGTAATCATACCCTCAATTACGTACTTTGGGGTATTGTCCTTAAGTTTCAGCTCTATGGCATCTTCACAGGACCAAAGCAACACCATCATAGAAAGTAACAGAAAACGATATATAGAATTCATAAGTTAAAATTTAAAATTGTAAGATACGGATGGAATAAAGCGGAATAAGGTGGTTCTTATTGCCTCGGTACGGTTGGGGTCTGACTCACTATCCTGGAAGGTAATGCGGAATGGATTTTTCCTGCCATAGGCATTGTACAAGCTAAAGCTCAGTTCAGATGAGAATTTCTTGTTCTGTTTCAACATTCGCGTAGCACCCAGGTCTAATCGGTGATAAGCAGGCATACGATCTGCATTGCGTTCAGAGAAATAAAAATAGCTTTGACCAAGTAATCGGTATTTTCCATTTGGAAAAGTAACAGCATTTCCAGTAGAATATACCCAATTTGCAGAAACACTCCATTTTTGGCTCAGTTTATATACGCTGACAACAGAAACATCATGAGTTTTATCCTGACGGGCATTATACCATTGATTGTTGTTGATGCCATCGATTTTTCTTTCCGTTTTTGATAATGTGTAACCTAACCAGCCGCTAAGCCTGCCCGCTTTCTTTTTCAACAGCAGCTCCATACCATAAGCACGCCCCTTGCCAAACAGCAACTGCGTTTCAATTGGTCTGTTTGTAAATATATCAGCACCATTGCGGTAATCAATCTGATTTTTCAGTGTCTTGTAATACGTTTCGACCGTTAGCTCATAAGCAGAGCCAATGTTCCGATAGTAACCCAATGACACCTGGTCACTCAATTCAGGTTTAATAATGTTGGTACTGGCCACCCACCTATCGGTTGGAGAAGCGGCATTAGAATTAGAAATCAAGTGCAGGTTTTGCACATTCCTCACATAAGATGCTTTAACCGATGCCCACTCACCGACTTGCAGTGCAGCGGCTAAACGCGGTTCTAAATTAACATAAGTTTTTACCAGTTCTCCCCTTTTGTAAGCAGTTGAGCCGATTACATCTCCTGCCTGGTTGATGCTGTAATAGTCACCAGGGCCCAATATGGTGAAAGCTGATACTCTCAATCCATAAGTAAGGGTAAGCGCACTACTGGCCTTCCAGGTATTACTCACATAGACTGCGTTTTCCAATGAGTATCTATTTTGAAGGTTCTGTGAAATGAAACCGGAATTTCCTGTGGCCTGCACTTCTCCAGGTTTTATGGTATGGAATATTGAGTTCAAACCAAAGCTAATCGTATTCTGCTCATTAGCATACCACTGGATATCCTCCTTAACATTCCAATCACGAATCTGCGAGAGCATGGTTGCGGTAGCATTACCCCAGTTGATTCCAGAAAGGTTATCCGAGGCCAATACATCCTTTCCAAAATAGCCGGATAAAAACAAACGGTCTTTATCCCCTAATATATAATTGGCCTTGGCATTAACATCATAAAAATAAAGCTGTGTATTGTTGATCGAAGTATCGCTGGAGAGTTTTAGGAACATGTCTGCATAAGTCCTGCGGGCAGAGATGAGAAACGATGACTTATCCTTTTGAATTGGCCCTTCTACATTTAATCGTGCAGCAATAAGGCCAATTCCCCCGCTTACCCCCAACTTTTGATTGTTTCCGTCATTCATTTTAACATCCAGAACTGATGACAGACCACCACCATATTGAGCCGGCATTCCACTTTTATACAGCGTTACATTTTTAATTGCATCAGAATTAAAGGTCGAAAAGAAGCCCAGCAAATGGGAGGCGTTGTATACTGGCGCTTCATCTAATAAGATCATATTCTGGTCTGCCGTTCCGCCGCGCACAAACATACCACCATTTCCCTCTCCGGCAGTTTTCACGCCAGGTAATAGCTGCAAGGTTTTGATTAAATCCGGCTCTCCCATGAGTACAGGGACCAATTTAGTTTCGCTGATGCTCAATCGTTCCATTCCCATTTGCGGATTTCCGATATTTCGTTGTGCGGAAGTACTATTGATTGTAACCGTTTCCAATAAATTCTGATCATCAGTTAAGGTAGCATTCAGATTCGTATTTTCTTTCAAATCAATCCGGACTCTGTAGGTTTTTGAGCCGACAGCGCTAATCTCCAGATCATAGCTACCCTTTATCAGGGTAATGGAATAAAAGCCATATTCATTGCTGGCTGTAGCTAAATTAGCGCCCACGATCCTTATGGTTGCGGCAATTAAAGTTTCGCCTGTACTTTGCGATTTAACTGTTCCGCTTAGTGTATACTTTTCTTTGCTTTGTGCCGGATTTGCCGCCGGACCGGCCTCGTCCTTTTTTGTTTTTTCGGGATCAAGGCGAATGAATACTTCTTTATCCAGTATACTGAATTGCAGCGGCTTGTCAGCAAAAGCCAATGTCAGAATCTCTTTCAGGCTTTTATCCCAGGCGGTAATGCTGATCTTAATAGAACTGCTTGCAATCTGTTCATTAAAGGTGAATTTTGCACCGGAAATGGAAGTTATTTTATCTAGTGCTTTTTTAAGTTGTTCGTTTTTTAAGCTTATACTTAACTTTTTATCCAATGGACTTTGGGCATGTGCCCGCGACTGTAGGACTATCAGAAATAATAAGACAACGGCAATAAAGGTTAGGAACCCAACAGGTTCTAGTTTTTTCATTGATATGTTTGTTTGACAGTTATGGATTCATAACTTTATAATTAAATATTGATTTCTTATGTCCTGTAGTTCTCAAGGCTCGGACATTTTAAATTAGTTCAGATACTTGCCTGGTTCTGTATAACAGAATCGGGCATTTATTTTAGGATCACATAATGCCCTCCCTCTTTTCGCCATTTAGCTTCCACAACGGTACTTAGCTTGTTTAATGTTTCATCCAGCGGAGCTGACATGTTCAGATTCCCATAAAATATTGCTTCAGATAACTGCTTATCTAATTTAATTTTTATGTTATACTGATTTTCAAGATCTCTGCTGACTTCCTGAATTTCTGCTCCTTTGTATTCATATAAACCTAATCGTTTATTCATAAAGGTAGCAGCATCAGGATAGTCCACTTTTGAAATACGCGAGGAAATTTTATCAAACACGATACGCTGATTAGCCAATATCGTGTCTCGTTTGCTGCTGTTTGAACCATTAAGTGAAACAGTTACTCTCCCGGTCACAAGGGTCACATTTATTATGTGTTGTTCTTTGTAGGCGGTTACATTAAATGCAGTGCCAAGTACCGTAGTATTGATTTGGCCACTTTTAATGATAAATGGATGTTTGACATCATGTGCTACTTCAAAAAAAGCCTCCCCTTCCAATGATACTTTACGTTCAGTTCCTTCAAATCTGTCGGAATAACTAAGCTTACTATTGGGACTTAGCCACACTTTGGTGCCATCTGACAAATCAAATTGTTTACGCTCGGTTGATGTTGTGATTGATTTGGATTCCTGCGGAGGATTAAATATCCGAGACACATCGGACCAGTAAAAGCAAATTCCTATTACAATTAACAACGTTGCAGCAATACCTGCAAGCCTCTGCATGCCAAAACTGTTGCGACTTGATATCAGTCGATGTGTGGTCTTTTTATCAGGAAATGGAGGGGTTAACCCTTTCTCTGGACTAATGGCGGTTTGATCCCATGTTGCCGACATTAGCGTCATTACCTGTTCATCATCTTTACTTTTCTCAAGCAACCTGAAAAACAATTTCAGCTCTTCTGCTGTACACTGATTGTTCAGGTACTGATGATACAAATATTCAAATTGAACTTTTTCTTCCACAGTTTAAAAATTTACCGGAGGCTGCTTACCCGGCCGGTTTATTATAATACAACTGAAAAAGATGATAGGACTAGTTGGAACKAAAATAATTTGAGGCAATCAGAAAACAAACGATACTTCCATGTTTGCTGACATAGCTGCGAATAAACTTCGTAGCAACAACCATATGATTTTTAACCGTGTTTTTTGAAATATTCAGCCTTTCGGCAATCTGTTCATGAGTCATCTCTTCATTACGGCTCATTTGATAGATCAATTTCTTTTGTGCCGGCAAAAGTGCAATGGCTTCATCATAGGTTTTGAGTAACTCTTTCTCCAGGAGGCTGTCGTCAGTTGAGTGGCGAATAGCATCCATATAATTTAACACCTCTTCCTGCAGCACCTTGTCGCGTGCTATTTTTTTGAGGTGGTTAAGCACATGGTTTAGTGTAATTTTTCTGATGTAGGCATCAAAATTGAGTTCAGGGTTGATCTGGTCTTTTTTCTGCCAGATCCTGATGAAAACTTCCTGCACAACTTCCTCTGCCGTCTCCGCAGACTTACAAAGGTTGCAGGCATAAAGGTATATTTTACTTCTGTACAGGTTATAGATTTGCGCAAAAGCCAACTGATCACCTTCTCTGAGCTTTTTCAGTAGTTCAATGTCCTCAGTGATATCCGGCAGATGTGTAGGCATAAAAATCTATTGCGCCCAATGTTAGATAAAAATTCTTAGAATTGGAAACAATCGGGTCAACTGTAAAACTTTCCGATCATATGGTCAATACAAATGACAAACCACTTTAAAACCCTTTTGCATATTTTTTGTCTCTTTTGACCAGTTGGGAGCTTTTCTGATAAGACACCTAAATTTTACCCTAAAAAACCATTAAAAGTCAGATCAATAGTTTTCAAAAAGAACAGAATCAAGGGTAGAGAATTTGTTACAAAGAATTAACCCAATAATAACCTAAAGTTGGTATTAATCAAAACCAGCATTCCTAATATTACCCAGACTTTAAATTACTGGAGTCACAAAATAATTCTAGTTCAAAACAAATGAAAAAAATCCTGCTTTTTACAATCCTTCAATTGCTGATCATCAAGGGCATCGCCCAAACGATTAATACCGTAAATTCCGGGGACCCATTTGGAATGACCTCAACTCAGCCATTCTTATTTTCCATAAACACCCTTACCCCTCAAAATACCAGATGGAATATCCATTATTCAGGAAGTTATGGGCAACGGACGACAGGACAGTTCGGATACGATGGTCTGGGGCAGCAGTTTGGCGTAAAAGGCTATTTGGGTAACCGTTTCACTTTATATGCCACTGCGGCAATCGGTTTCGCAAACCGTGGTGGGATAACCTCTGCCGAGCAAGCTGAAGTAATTAGGGATTTAATTGGCGGCACACAACTCAGTGGTTTTAGACTCGGCGCTGGGTTGGGGGTAAGTCGGGATTGGTCAAACGTAAAATCAGCCATCAGTAGGATAACCGCCTCATTTGATCAAATCAATTGGCGTTTGCTGGGTAATTTAAGGTTTGAAAAAGCATTCGACAGTAATAGAGATAAACTGGATTTTATTACCAGTCTGGGTTACCAGCATCGCATTTCTGGCGGACTATATGTGGGTTTTGAAGCCGTAGGTCAGGATCTGGAAGGATTCTGGGAAAAAGATGAAGCAGAAGGAGGTGCCAAAGTATTAGTCGGTCCTGCGATAAACCTTGAACCCGCCCATTCAAAACTATCGTTCTCGCTTTCCGGTGGACCGGTATTTTATGCAACCAGAAGCCAGGTAATCCCATCAGAAGCCATTCGCGATATTGGCACGGTAGCATCAGGAAACGGATATACCATCAGAGCTTTGATTAACTTCAACTTGCGCAATCATTAAAACCTTATTCAATAGTAGTATGAAAAAATTCATTATATTTTTTGCATTTGTATTTGTGATCAACCAGACTCAGGCACAATGGCCGGGAAAGATTGAAAAAACAAGTCAGATCTTATTGCCGAATGGCTGGAAATTAAGTCCTGCAGGCCGCTCGATCAATTTAGGAGATCTGCCACTGAACATGCAACTAAGTTCAACAGGTAAATTCCTTGCAGTCACTAATAACGGGCAAAGCATACAGTCGCTACAGCTAATTGATCCTAAAACTGAAGCCATACTTGACGAACAGGTATTGGCCAAATCCTGGTATGGACTGGCTTTCAGTAAAGATGAGCAACATGTGTATGTATCCGGAGGAAACGATAACTGGATTCTGGACTTTCGGATCGAAAACAATAAACTGGGGAAAAGCGATACCATTAAGCTTGGCCCAGTTTGGCCGAAGGGAAAAATAAGCCCTGCAGGTATTGCCGTAAATAAAGCAAATACGCGGCTATATACCGTAACCAAAGAAGACAGCACCCTTTACATCATCAATCCTAATGAAAAAAAGGTGTTGAAAAAAGTGCAGTTACCGGCAATTGCATATAGCTGCCTCCTCTCTCCAGACGGCAATAAGTTATACATCTCTTTATGGGGCGGGCGGGCTGTAGCGATCGTCAGCACTGCATCAGAAGAAATTGTTCAGCAGGTCCTGGTCGGAGATCATCCAAATGAATTGCTTTTAAATAAAAAAGGTAACTTTTTATTTGTTGCCAATGCGAATGACAATACCGTTTCGGTGATCAATACCCTAACCAATAAGGTAAGTGAAACCATTGCGACAACCCTTTATGCCACCCAGTTAACAGGCTCCACAACCAATGGACTAGCCTTAAGCACCAACGAGAAAACACTTTATATTGCCAATGCCGATAACAATTGCCTTGCAGTTTTTGATGTCAGTCGCCCAGGCAGCAGTCAGAGCCTGGGCTTTATACCCGTAGGATGGTACCCGACCAATGTAAAAACCCTGGGGTCAAAGATCCTGGTTACAAATGGCAAAGGTAATACCTCGCTAGCCAATCCGGAAGGTCCACAGCCCATATCAAAAGCGGATAACAGTGGCTATCAGATGGGCGGTACAGCTAATAATAAACTCCAGTACATCGCCGGTCTGTTTAAAGGAACCTTATCTTTTATTGATGTACCTAAAGCAGAGCAATTAAAATCTTATACAGCTCAAGTTTACGCAAATACGCCATTTAGCGACAAACGAACAATATTGGCCGATGGAGAGGCCGGAAATCCTATTCCGCGAAAACAGGGGCAGAAATCCCCCATAAAGCACGTGTTTTATATCATTAAGGAAAACCGAACCTATGATCAGGTTTTGGGCGATCTCCCTCAGGGTAACGGCGATTCTTCCTTAACACTTTTTGGCAAAAAGATTACGCCTAATCAGCATGCGCTTGCAGAAGACTATGTGCTACTGGATAATTTCTATGTAGATGCCGAAGTAAGTGCCGACGGGCACAACTGGAGTATGGCCGCTTATGCTACTGATGTTATTGAGAAATCCTGGCCAACCGGGTATGGAGGCCGGGGAGGTACGGGGAATTATGAGGGTGGCCGTCCGATAACGTATCCTAAGGATGGATTTATATGGGATTACTGTCAGCGCGCGGGTATTACCTACCGTAGCTATGGAGAGTTTGGGGATTATGCCAAAGCGAATATCAAATCACTTCAAKGGCATATGTGCCCTGCATCTCCCGGTTTTGATATGGACATTACCGACCAGGTGAGAGCTGATGCCTGGCAGCATGACTTTGATTCTTTATTAAATGTCGGTGCAGTTCCGCAATTCAGTACGCTAAGGATTTCAAACGACCACACCAGTGGACAGAAAAAAGGCAAGGTATCTCCGGTGGGCGCATCTTAGAACACCTATCTCACAGTCCGATCTGGAAAGAATCAGTTGTTTTCATTTTAGAGGACGATGCGCAAAATGGACCCGACCATGTAGACGCCCATCGCTCACCGGCTTACGTGGTAGGACCTTATGTAAAACGAAATACAGCAGTACATACCATGTATTCTACTTCGGGCTTTTTAAGAACCATGGAACTGATTTTAGGCCTGCCACCAATGAGCCAGTATGATGCCGCAGCGGTTCCATTATTCGAATGCTTTACAAGTACACCTGATTTTAAACCCTATACGGTAAAACAGCCTTTAATAGATTTGGACACCCGCAATGTAGCCAACAACGAAAGCAGCCGACGTTCTGAGCAGTTTAATTTTGCAAAAGAAGATGCTGCTCCTGATCTTGATCTGAATGAGGTGGTCTGGAAATCTGTAAAGGGTGAGCATTCAGTGATGCCAGCTCCCAAAAGAAGTGCTTTTGTAATCCTCGAAAAAAAGAAAAAGGATGATGATGACTAAAAAACTAGCGAGCTATTTACTTTTCAAGATAGCTAACGGGTTTAACTCGAATTACATCACGATCTTGAATTCTGTCCATTCACCAATAGTTTGCAAAGAAAATTTAAAATTGTGGTTATAAAGGATTTCCCTTGTCAACATCAATCCAATACCTTGTCCATTTTTGGTCGTGCTAAAAAAGGGAGAGAAAAGCCGACGGCTGACCTCATTTGGGATTCCAGGTCCGGTGTTCGAAATGGAAATCATTTGATCTGGTGAAGCAGTTTTGATGCGTATGGTTCCCGAATAGTCCACAGCCTCAATCGCATTTTTCAGAATATTTATGAAGACCTGTTCCAATTGCTGGTAATCAGCAAAGGTTTCAAGCACCAATGCATCCAGGTCCCACTGCCAGCTGACATTTTTTTTTCTGGCAGTAGGTTCCATAAGGAGCACAACTGAGCGAAGCAATGCGATCAGGTCAACAATATGCTTAACGGGTTCAGGAACACGCACAACCCTGGCAAAATTCGACATCAGATCACTCAGGCTATGGTTGCGGCCTATGGAAGTATTTAGGGCCGCATCATAATCTTCCTGATCAGCTTCATCCAGTTGATGTTTGTAATTTAGGCAGCTGTTAAGAATTGAATTGATGGCACCGATAGAATTGTTCACCTCATGAGACATCATCTTAATCACCTTCTCATAAGCATTTTTTTCCTTCAGGTAGATCTCGCGACTAAGTTCTTCAATCGTAATAAAAGTCCGTGAATACCCAAGATCTGTGAAGGTCGATTTGTGGCATTTGTAGGATTTTATTCCATTCAGATTAATTACTTTAGCATCATTCACTTTTACCAGTACCAGTTCTTCAGCAAGTCGTCCGCCAATTTGGCTCAATGATTTACCTAAAATCTCACCACGCTGCAGACCTAATATTTCTGTAGCGGCAGGATTCACTGCCCCAATAATTCCGTTAAACTCAAATATAATGATCCCCGAAGGAGAGGCTTCAATAAGTTTTCCTAAGAAGGAACTTTTCTCCGCCTGAAGCAGGCGCTCATGTCTTAATTGTCCGATCATCATGTTATACACATCGATCAATTCATCCATCTCGGGATGTCCAATCTGGTTCAATCTGGCACTAAAATCCTTGTCTTTCAGCGTTTCTATTCCCGAGGAGATGGTATCAAACGTCTGGCTGATCGAACGATACAACCAATAAGAAAAGATCAGCGAAACAAAAAGCATGCCCTCCCCGATCAGGAAAGCAGTTCTGCTTGCCGCATATAGTTCCGTAAGCAGGTAGATAAATACCGCATGAACAACAAGTGCCACCAATAAAACTTTAGTTTTGAGCTTCATAAGGGATGTTGTATTTCTCCAGTTTACGGTATAGCGTGCCCCTGCTTAAACCCAGTGCTTTGGCCACTCTGCTAATATTATTTTGATGAAAAGCCATTGCATTCCTGATCATGGAAAGTTCCATTTCATCAATTGATAAAGTTCCCACAGCAGGTAACGTCAGCGAGGCATTTGGTAATCGTTGGGCTTCCAGGTGTTGCTCAAAATCCTTTATATACAAGTAATCCCCTTCGCTGAGCAATACAGTACGTTCAATCAGGTTTTTAAGTTCTCGGATATTACCCGGCAGCGGAAGTGATTTTAACCAGTTATAGGTTTTTCTATCTATCTGAAGCTTCGGCCGCTGATAAATTTCTTTAAGGTTTTTCAAGAAATAATTGGCCAAAATCGGAATATCTTCTGTACGTTCCCGAAGCGGTGGCAAACGGATAATGATCAGGTTGATGCGGTAATACAAGTCCTCCCTAAATTTTGCAGCAGAGATCATTTCCCTTAGATCGCGGTTGGTGGCACAGACTACCCTAAGGTCAACGGACCGGGTCCTGCTGTCACCCAACACCTCATACTTGCGGTCCTGTAATACTCTCAGCAGCTTTACCTGGCTGTTTAAATCCAGGTCACCTATTTCATCTAAGAAAATGGTGCCTTTATCGGCCAGTTCAAACCGACCTACTCTGTCGGTGCGCGCATCCGTAAAGGCGCCACGTTTATGACCAAACATCTCACTTTCAAATAAGCTGGAAGAAATTCCTCCAAGATTTACTTTTACAAATGCTTTATTTCTGCGGGAACTGTTTTCATGAATGGCTTCCGCTACGAGTTCTTTCCCAGTGCCACTCTCTCCAATAATGAGTACTGAGGCATCAGTGCTACTGACCCTTGCAATGGTCTGTAATACCTCCAAAAGTTGTGGATCTTCACCAACAATATTCTCAAAACCATATTTTTCATTCAGCTTCTTACGCGTCATTGCCCCTGGCGTATCCAATTCAATTGATAAATCCAGTGCTGTTCTTAATGCCCGCATTAAATGTTCGTTGTCCCAGGGTTTATTGATAAAATCTGCTGCCCCGGCTTTCATGCCCTCCACTGCCAGTTTAATCGATCCCCATCCGGTCATTAAAATAACTGGCAGCAGTGGTCTTGATTTTTTGATCTGCTGCAGCATAGCCAGCCCATCTTCCCCTGTAGTTTCCATAGAAAAGTTCATATCCAACAATACCGCATCTACTGGCTTTTCTTTAAGGTGCTTGAGTGCCTCTTCGGGACCATTTGCCTTGATGGATTTAAACC
>NZ_JBFTIZ010000066.1:0-15573 GCF_056395165.1 Pedobacter sp. 10L46_2 | reverse complement strand
GATCTTACCTGCTCTTGGTACTGTGGGTTTGATCATGATCGTTTTTGAAGGATCACTTGAACTGAAATACAATCGGGATAAAAATAAAATCATTAAGGGTGCTTTTCTATCGGCACTTGTAATACTGATCGCCTCGGTTTCTGTGATCACTTTTATTATATACGAGATTACCGGCCGCGACCTTTACACGTGCTTTAGCAATGCAATTCCTTTTAGTGTGGTTAGCTCTGCAATAGCTATTCCATCTGCCGCAGCACTATCTAAAAAAGGAAAAGAGTTTATCATTTATGAATCTTCTTTTTCTGATATTCTGGGGATCATACTCTTTAATTTTGCCATATCTAATCCTCACATCTCTACTTCTTCGTTTACTGGCTTAGGACTAAATACGATACTGATAGTTATATTATCGGCTATTTCCTGCATCGTTTTGCTTTATGTAATGGGAAAAATATCACATCACATAAAGTTTTTCCTGATCATCTCTATATTGATAATGGTGTATGCTATTGGGCAGTCGTACCACTTGTCGGCCCTTGTTTTAATACTCTCTTTCGGTCTGTTTTTAAACAATGCAGACACCATCAAGTACGCCTGGTTTAGAAGTATTTTTATTTACAAGAATCTATCTAATGATTTAACACAACTACATCAGTTATCTGCTGAAAGTGCATTTATTTTAAGAACGTTTTTCTTTGTAATATTCGGATTTACAATGAACATTTATCAGCTTAATGATCAAATTGTTCTTGTAAACGGTTTGATTATGCTTGCATCTATCTTTGTGATCAGGTTTGTTTATCTTAAAATCTTTAGAAGGGAAAATAGTGGAGCGGAGGCTTTTATTGCGCCAAGAGGACTGATTAGCATCCTGCTGTATTTTAATTTACCTCATGCGCTTAAAATACCAGAAGTAGGAACTTCTTTCTTATTTGTTGTGGTATTAGGATCGAGTTTGATAATGAGTATAGGTCTGCTCTTAACAAAGAAATATGTAAGAGCAGAACCTTATTCGGGGATGCATTAGCTACCCATCTCTAATATTTTATCAAATTCCTCGGCTTTAAGTGGCATTACAGATAACCTGCCTTGTCTAACCAATGAAACGTCTTTAAGACTTTCTTCTGCTTTGATCTGTTCCAGACTAACAGGATTTTTAAGTGCCTCGACCGGAGCCAGATCTACTACAACCCAGTTAGGGTCACTGGTAGTTGGATCCTGATAAAACTCTTTTACCACTTTTGCTATACCAACTACATTTTTACCTTCATTACTATGGTAGAATAAAACCAGATCCCCTTCTTTCATCTCTTTCAGGTTATTACGTGCCTGATAATTGCGTACACCATCCCAAAAGGTTCTGCCGTCTTTGTTAAATTTCTCCCAGCTATATTTAAAAGGTTCTGACTTCACTAACCAATACTGTGTGTTCTTCATAGTTTAAAAAGGGTTTTTGATACATTCGTTGACAAAACCGCTGACAAAAATATACTTTTTATTCCTTTATTTATATCATTATCTAAAAGAAGTCGTAGCACCTTAGCCCATTAAAACGATTGTAACCAGAACTATTCGGGAAGTACTTTTCGTATCCAATACTAGCCTCAGTAGTACCGCTTGTATTTGTATAATTAATTTTTGAAATGGTAGCATCATGGCTTATACCTAGCCTCACCTTTTCTCCATTACGCCTTCCTTTAAAAAGATCAAAAATAAGAGAAAGAACAACTGCATCAGGGCCGTTCTGGGGGCCCGTTCGATACCAAAGACCTGTATTTAGGCTTTTGTATTTAAATTGAGCTCCCAGACTAACGTTGCTATTACTTGCCTGTCTGTAGTAAACTACAGAAGGTATAAGAGAAGCACCTTCATCTTGGTTATAATCAAAATATGGAGTGAGGGGAATTTTGAAACTTGCGTTTACGGTAATTCTCATTGGAAGCTTGGCTTGCGTTCCGCTAAAGGATTCGTCGGGCCTGTTAATGTGGTGTAATGCCGTCCCAAGCATAAAGTTACGGTAAACAAGGTTTACACCTGTTGCTGCGTCAAAGAAAAACTTATTGGAGATATCATGTGGTTCAGCAGCAGAGATACTGCCAGGAACATATCCTAGGCGAGGATCAATCTGATCGGAAAAGACCAACTTGTTCCAGTCTATCGTTCTATTGGTAAAACCTGCCTGTATACCAAATGACAGTACAAAATCATCGCCACCGACACTGTAAGAATATGTAGCAGCCGCATTGTTTTTAGTTAAATAGGCAGTTCCCTCACTGGAACGATTAAAAATCAATCCCACTCCTCCCGGAAATTTGGCAATATTCAAATCGGCCGAAGCGGAGATATAGGACAGATCACCACTTAAGCCGGACCATTGATTTCTATAAACAAGGTTCATTCTAATATCTCCTTCAAATTGACCGGTTAATGAAGGATTTAAATATATAGGCTGGTTAAAAAACTGTGAATAAATATGATCTTGTGCAGATGCAAATTCAATGCCTATAAAAATTAGCAAAATCAACAGAATCTTTAATGTCTTTGCCATGTTATCTGATTAAATGAATTGGCCCCGTTCGTTTTGGTGCGCTATTATTATATGTCATGCCTTTCCATTGTGATCCATTAATGAATTCGACATCAATTTTCCAGTAATAGACAGACTGGGGTAATTCCACATTGCGGTATGTTCCATCCCAGCCTTCCTGGGGATGTCCTTCGTCAAGCTTTGTTGTTTCCCATATGAGTTGTCCCCATTTGTTAAAAACTGACATCCTCCATGATTTAATTCCTGAACCCTTAGCTCTGAATTGTCGAAGTTCGCTACTTTCACTACCGGGTATAAACGAATTTGGCACAAACAGATATCCGGGCACTCCACTAATTCTCACATTCTTAAAGGAGCTAGTAAAGCATCCGCTTTGATTGATCACTTTTAAAGTTACTTTGTAAAGCCCCGTGTCTGCATAGGTATGTTTTGGGTTTCTGTCTATCGAAGTTATACCATCACCAAAATCCCATAGCCATTGATCTGGACTATTGGTGCTTTGGTCTATAAAACTAAATGTATAAGAAGGTATGCTAATTTCAATGCCAGGATCTACTGAAAACTGTGCGATAGGTGGTGCTGTAATTTTTATATAATCACTTTGTATAAGTGTATTTGGACAATTTAAACTATTTGTTGCTGTTAGTGTAACAGTATAAGATGAAAGAGAACCGCTATACACATGCGTTGGTTCGAATTCTGTAGAAGTTGTTCCATCTCCAAAATCCCATAGGTAGGACAATCCACCAGTGGTTGTGTTGGTGAATTTTACCTGAAGGCCAGGACAACCAACCGTTTTGTCTGCTGTGAAGTTGGTTGTTGGTTGTTCAAGTACCGTGATTGTCTCGGTCGTGGTCGTGTCTGAACAGCCATTTGAAGCAGTAAGTACAACTTTATATACTCCTGGATTTTTAAATGTGTATTGTACAATTTCTGGTGCTGATCTTGTTACCCTACTCCCACCGTCTCCAAAATCATATCTAAATAGATTCGCCCCTTTAGAATTGTTGTGAAAATTCACAAGAAATGGTGCACAGCCACTTTTTTCTGAGCTGTTTACCACTAGCTCAGGCAAAACAGTGTTAGGGGAAACCTGGATAACGTAACTGCTTTCCTGACTGCCGCATTCATTTTCCGCACGCATTCTCACGGTATACTCTTTTATTGTTCCAGTTACATAAACATGTTCTACAGGTAGTTTATCTGTTCTAGTAAGAAAGGCGCCATCTCCAAAATCATAATAGTAAGTATTTGTACCACCGGGAGAGGTATTGCTAAAGGTAACTTTCATTGGAGAGCAGCCAACGGTTTTATTTGGTGAGAATACAGCGATTGGCTGGGCTTTAACAAAGACTGATGAAGTAAACACATTAGTTCCGCATGGCGAAGTTACGCTTAAGGTAGTTACGTAAGTGGTATCTTTTCCTTGGGGATGTGGCTGAAAAGTGATTGGAGGGGGCATCACTAAAGAAGAAGTTATACCATTGCCAAAGTCCCATTTAAAATCAGCATCAACAAGAGAAGTGGAAGTATTTACAAAACTAACTTGTAGCGGACCGCATCCTTCGGATTTATCTTGTGTAAATGACGCAGCAATGCTTTGCCGGGTCGAAAATGCATGAGACATTTCATCAGCTTTACACCCCTGTTTACTGGTAACTACTAGCTTAATAATAACGGATTCATTGTCGTTTGCGATTTGATAACCAGGAAATTGAGCGCCCCTGCCGATTTCTGTTTCATTTACATACCAGATGTAAATATCATTTCGATTTACATCAACAATTGCTTTTACATTTTGGTTGTCGATATTAAATGGCGTACATCCTTTATCAGATGCAAATGTAAAACTGGCAAGTGCATCCGGTTTAACGGTAATGCTTATGCTATTACTAGTACTAGCCTGACCACCAGAACAAAGGCCACTACTTGCTATCCTTCTATACTTTGTTGATACAGTTAGAGCAGACGGTGCATATGTTGGTTTTGTTTCGCCATTTATAACTACCCAATTAACCCCATTGTCTATACTTTTTTCCCAACTATAGGTGTAATCTGAACCATTGCCACCGGTAGGTCGTGGGCCAGTTAAAGGAGCAGGAATACTGCCGGAACAAATGACCTGATCTACGCCAATTGTATTTCCCGCTATTGGTGGTAGCGCTATCAGGTTTACCTCATTACTTATAGTTTCACAAGCACCACCTGATACTATACGCCTAATCGAAGCGCTCACAGGAATTGTAACGGTCAGATCCCGGCTAGTTGCATCAGGAATTATTGTCCAACTCGTACTTGGATTAGTACTTATTTCCCATCTATAGGTATATGGAGGCTTACCTCCAATGGGTACATCGCCATTAATGGTAACCTGTTGCCCGGAACATACAGTTGTTCCTGATGGGTTGGTGATGGTATTTTGAAGTGCTTCTAAGTTATCAATAACCACATCATCTGTAGTTGAACACAAACTTGGCGAAGTAATTGTCCACGTAAAAACATACCGTTGTCCGGGATTAAGTGAGGTTACTGCACTATTGTAAACTGTAGGGTCAATAATTAGAGGCCCTGCAGGCAATACAGTCCACTTACCTATTTCGCTAGCTTTGGGTGCATTACCTTTTAAAGTATAAGTAGACTGGTTACAGATGGATTGATCGGCACCTGCATCAGCCACTGTAATTGTGGGATGTACTTTGATTACAACAGTTTTCGGATTTCCCGGACAACCATTAACAATTGGGGTAATCGTATAAGTAACACTTCCCTCATTTAATCCGCTATTGGTTAAGATATCGTTTATTGCAATAACAGATACGGGAGTAACCTGATTCGTGTTGCCTGTAACCAGACTTGCAGTACTTGTCCAAACATACAAGGTATTGTTATTGCCTAAATTTGAGCTCAATGAAATACCAGATGGATTACCAGTACATATGACTGCCTTTGCTACTGTAGCAGTTAAAATGGGTTTCGGGGTAACTGTTACTGTTAAAATAAATGGCTCTCCGTCGCAGCCATCTTTTTGAGGTATAATGGTATAGCTAACAACCGTATTACTTGTTGCACTGGTATTTGTGATTATATCGGTAATATTTCCCGTTCCTGTTGGACTATATCCGGTAGCTAAGCCATCATTATTTGTTGCTGTCCATTTAAATGTGCTTCCATCAACAGTAGATTTTGGAATAAAATCTACTGGATTGCCCGTACAAACTACTTTAGTGTTATTTGTATTGGTTAATTTATTTTCAGGAAGTATAATAATGTCTATTTGTTTTAAAACTGTAGCACAAGCGCCTGGCACTCCCGTATTAACCCTCAAAAATATGGTTACCTTTCCTGCATTACGCTCTGCGACACTTGGCGTATATACAGTAGTAAGATCAGAAGGATTTGAAAAATTAATATTATTAATTCCATTATCCCAGGTAAAGGAGGTATAGCTTCCTGAAATTGCCCCTGTTAAAGTAACCGATGCTTTGTTGCAAATGGGGTTTGAATTTGCAACGATAGTTGGAACCGGTGCCTCTATAAATGTTATTTTCTGACTAACGGTAATGGTTCCACAATTATTTTTATGGGTTAGGCTAACTGTATAAGTACCAAAATCAGCGAAATTTATGGTTGGATATCTGCTGTTTGCCGTACTTGGAGCTACAAAAGAGTAAGCACCCGTTCCGATAACTTCCCATGTGTAGGTATCTGAAAGATCTTCAGCCGTTCCATTGACAGTCGTTTTTGTATCCGTCGCATTAGGACCAAATACGAAATCACCCTTCTGGCAAAGTCTTTGTTCCGGAGATAAAGTTGCCTGTGGCTCAGTATTTACTACAATCTTTTGTGGCAATGTAATTTCTTGACAGGTTCCGGTTTTAACAGAGAGTGTAATATTATATACACCCGATTGAGAAAATTTAAATTGTGGGGTTACGCTTGAATTACTAGTTCCTCCCTGATAAGATACTCCTTGCGCCGGAACTACATTCCAGGTATAAACCGGAGTTGAGGGGCACGACGTGTTATCTAAAACCGAAGTGTTTGCCGGAGTAAGCACTCCCGCGGTTAAGCAAATCAAATTATTGGGTAAGGTAAAACTTGGTTTTGGTCGTTCCTGTACACAAATCTCTAACTCCAGATCATCGGCCTGACAATTTCCATCACTGATTGACGAAAGCCGTATTTTATGTTTTCCAGTAGTGACAAATTTATGGACTAAATTATAGGTAAGTGGTTTAGCTGAAGCAGCAAGAGCGCCATCCACGTACCAATTGTATTTTACATCATTTGGTGCACAACCTGGAAAATTGGTATTGGCCTGTTCACCGGGTAGAGATTGATTGTTAAAAATAATATCGTCGTTAACACATGCTATAGGAGGAAAAGAGAACAGATTCTTTGGTCTGGTAACTACCTTTGCAGGTGTAGATAGAGGTGAGCCGATTGCACCGCAAAACGGACTTATTAGGCCAACATTTACACCAAAAGCATTATAGAAGGTTTGGTTGCCAGATCGATATGACAACCCACAGGAAGACTTTGTATAAGTATGGCTGATACGATCATTGTTTTGCTTGATGTCACAATATGTATACTCGTTAGACGTGCCATCTCCCCAGTCTACCTTATAAATGTTACCGGGAAAATTTACTCCAATACCTTTATTGGATACATCAACACGATATTCGAATGTACCAACGGGAAAACATACTGTATTTCCGCTTGTAGTGGTAAATGCAGTTACAGCAAGATTGTTAATCAGAAAGTATGCCTTTGTACCCACCGACCCATCGGGCATTGTGGCTTTCACAAACATAGTGTAATGAGCAAGTGATGCAGTATAAGATATTGGAGTTCCGACAGCACCAAAAGCTATTGTTTGTGGCACTCCAGGGTTCAACTCATTTTTAAAAGTTACAGTTACGTTTCCTGTGTTCGATTCATTGTTAAAGAAAAATTCTTTTGTTGGTGTGTTCTCATCGGTATTACAAGTTCCAAATGTTAGGGGATTTGTGCTCGCTTTAGAATTAGAATTTATAGCAACTGTTGCCTTTCCTCCTGCTTTTATATCAAATGGGTTTGAATCTGAAGAAGTAAACACTGGCAATGTTGATTTAATCCTAAGCCTATATCCTGTTCCAGCGGTAGTACCCGGAGGGATTACTCCATTTACAAATGTTGAGTAGAAGCCGGTATAGGATCCGATAGATTTTTCAACTCCCTGGGGCGATACAAGATAAAGATTAAACGAATTACCTGGTTGTAAACAGGTAGCACCCAAACTAAAAGTTGCGGCTATAGTTGACTCAGGCGTGTAAGGTCCAGATGCAACCTGATCTATAACAATTTGCGAGAATGCTATAGAAATATGATAAAAGAATAAAACTAGCGTCAGTAAAGATAAACGTCTTATCATATTATAAATATTATGATAAAAGTAAAGATTTTTTCACTTATTGTTCATTTTATTCATTAATAATCATTCTAATTATTAATATTATCAAATTTGCCTTGTATTTATTTTTAGAAAGTAAATTTCATTAAGTCTTCTGATTAATTACCGGGAATTATTAAGATTATTTATGCTAAAAACCATATATATTGAATGGCCGAGTTTACGGTCAAATCAAAAAAAAATCGTATTTAAATATATTTAAATACGATTTTTAAAAGAAAGAGATTAGAATATTAAAGCGTAGCCATATCAATTACAAATCTGTAGCGAACATCACCTTTAAGCATTCTTGCATACGAAGCAGTTATATCTTTGATGTCAATCATTTCAATATCTGAAACGATATTGTGCTCAGCACAGAAGTCAAGCATTTCCTGAGTTTCAGGTATGCCACCTATGCCTGAGCCTGCAATGCTTTTACGGCCGCCTAAAAGTGAAAAGGGCTGAATTGCATAAGGCTGAGATGGAACACCAACGCAAATCTGTGTCCCATTTGTTCTTAGCAATGACAGGTACATATCCATATCGTGTTCTGCAGAAACAGTATCAAGAATAAAATCAAATGAACCTCTTACAGCTTCAACCTGAGCAGGATCAGATGTAACTACAAAATGATGGGCACCTAAAGCTTTCGCTGCTTCTTCTTTTGAAGCTGATGTACTTAAAACGGTTACTTCAGCACCAAAAGCTACACCAAATTTCACTCCCATATGTCCTAAACCACCAAGACCTAAAACGGCTAATTTATGACCCTTACCAACTTTCCAATGACGCAGAGGTGAATAAGTGGTGATACCTGCACAAAGCAGTGGTGCTGTGGCCGCAAGGGGTAATTTATCCGAAATGTGGAGTACAAATTCTTCGCGAACTACAATGGTATTGGAATAACCTCCGTAAGTAGGTACACCATCTCTACCTTTATTGTTATAGGTTTGGGTACTTCCTTCAAGGCAATATTGCTCTAATCCTTCCTTGCAGTTTTCACAAGTCTGGCAAGAGTCAACCATACATCCTACACCAGCAAGATCATCTTTTTTAAACCTTTTTACATGGTCGCCCACTTTAATTACCTTACCAACAATCTCATGACCCGGCACCATTGGGAATACTCCTGGAAACCAATCATTCTTTATTTGATGAAGATCCGAGTGACAGACACCACAATATAATATTTCAAGTTGAACGTCGTGCGGACCTACTTCCCGGTGTTCAAAGTCCCAGGGTGCTAAATCTGTTTCAGCATTTTGTGCTGCATATCCTTTGGCTTGTATCATAGCTAATTTATATTTTATAATAAAACAAATTTACATTAGTGAGCATAAATATTAACTACACATTTCAAAGCATTTATTATACAATTCAAACATCCTGAAATAAAGTCAGGTAATTAGGTTCAAACTATTAATGGGTCATTTTAAACAACAGCTCTTTTAACAACTCGCCATCGGTGGTGTTACCGGTACTGTCTACACCTTTACTCTTTAAGTCGTATTCCCTTAATAAGCTAATGATATCAAAGGTTTTATTTAGACTATAGCTACGTGCAGCAGCTTCATAATCTTTAACAAAATATGGATTCACACCCAATTCTTTAGCAGCATCGCCCTTATTCTGCAAGTAGTGATATTTTAAAATCTTTGAGAAATAAGAATTCAGGTTGGCCATAACCATAACCATTGGATTGGCTTTTGGATTATCGGCAAAGTAATTGATGATCTGGTTACATTTCAAAATATTCTTGACTGCCAGTGCTTTTTGCAATTCAAAAACATTGTACTCTTTACTTATTCCTATATTTCTTTGAACAAGATCAGTGTCAATTGTTGTTTCTTTAGTAATATTTAAAAGCAGCTTTTCTATTTCATTAGCAATCTTGGAAAGGTCTGTACCCAGGTATTCAGCCATCAGGGCGGATGCCTGTGGAGCAATTTTATAACCTTTCTCTTTTACAAGATCATCTATCCATCCGGCTAATTTGTAATCTCTAACCAGTTCTGACTGGAATATAACACCACTCTTATCAATGGCTTTATAAATCTTTTTACGCTTGTCGAAATTAGCATACTTATAACCTAATACCAGAATGGTGGTAGGCATGGGTTTCTCAAAGTAATTGAGCACAAACTCAGCCTCTTTACTACTCCCTTCTGTCTCTTTGGCCCACTTCAAATCCTGAGCCTCCTTTACAATGATCAACTGATAGTCAGACATCATAGGATAACGCTTGGAAGCATTCATAATGGTAGCCATGTCTGTATCTTTCCCATACAAAACAGTTTGATTAAACCCTCTTTCCATATCATTCAGCACATTATTTTCCATGTAATGAATGATCTGATCGATGTAATAAGGTTCCTCACCATGTAGTAAATAAACAGGCTTAAACTTTCTGGCTTTAATGTCTTTGATTATATCTGCAGCACTCATATGATAGGTCAAACTTAGATAAAATTTTTTGCCTATTTTTACAAAAATGTCATTCACACCAACAGCACTTAACCTACCACAATATCCTTTCAAGATAACACTAAAGGAGTCGCGTTATTTTATCTTTGACGAAATAAGAAAAAAACATCTGTTACTAACACCCGAAGAATGGGTTAGACAACATTTCATCCAGTTTCTGATACTGGAAAAGAAATTTCCAAAATCGCTTATTCAAATAGAAGGCGGACTTAACTTAAATAAACTTCAAAAGAGAACAGATATTGTAATATTCAGTACCCATGGAGAGCGAATAATGGTTATTGAATGTAAAGCACCTTCTGTTAAGATAAGTCAGGCTACTTTTGACCAGGCGGCCAGGTACAACTCTGTTCATAAAACCAAATGGCTGGTAGTAACCAACGGACTAATGCATTGTTATGCAACAATAGACCACAAAGAGGAACAGTTTGTCTTTATAAAAGATCTTCCAGAGTATCAATCCTTATAAGAACAAACTGTCTCCTCTGTACTTTTATTGCCAACCACCCCCAAGAGCGCGATAAAGGCTAATTACTGCCTGCCATTGCTGTAATTTATCACCAATATTATCGAGTTGTGCCGATAGCAAGTTCTGTTCAGAAGTTAATACATCTGTATAATTTGTCGCAGAACTATAACGCAACAGTTTTTTGGTAAAATCTACCGATTTCTGCAGCGATTGCAATTGTTTAGTTCTTATGTTTTGCTGTTCAATTGCGGTTTGGTAAGAGAAAAGCGCATTAGAAACCTCCTCTCCCGCTTTCAATAAGGATTTCTGAAATAGATACGCCGATTCCTGTTGAGCAGCCCTGGCAGTTGTTAGTCTAGCCTTATTTGCTCCCTTATTAAAGATAGGCTGGGTTATTCCTGCCGCAACATTTGCAAACAACCCAGAGGGTGTAATCCAGTCTTTAAAACTAAAACTGGTAAAGCCACTTGAAGCTGTGATGTTGAGTGATGGGTAAAAAAGCTGTCGGGCAACATTAGTTGTTTCAAAAGCCTTCATAAAAGCATACTCTGCTTGTTTAACATCAGGTCGGTTCTGGAGTAATTGGGCAGGAATACCGATATTCAGATCAAAGGGTAATTGTTGAGATTCTAGTGCTTTCCTATTTACTGAACCTGCTTTACGAACCAGTAAAACATTCATAGCATTTTCCGTTTCTCTTATTTGCCTTTTTAAACGGGGTATAGCAACTTCTGCCGCATATTGATTGGCTTCGCTCTGCACTTCAGCGGCGCCGGTTACTATATTAGCTGCTTTTAAAGATTTCATTGTGCTTACATCCGTTTTCCTGTTAGCAACCGTTTTCTCTAAAACAATTAGCTGTTCATCCAAGGCCAAAAGTGTAAAATAGTTATTTGCAATTTCAGAGATCAGTTGTGTTTGCACAGCCTTTCGCGCTTCTTCCGTTTGCAGTAAACCAGCTAGTGCACTACGCTTACTACTTTTAAGCTTACCCCAAATATCTGCTTCCCAGCTGGCCGTTAACCCCACATCATACTGGGTTGATGAGCTGATAATACCAAATCCTTGAGGGTAGGCCAATTTTGATTGGGTTATGGCCGCATTACCAGTTAAGTCTGGTAAAAAAGCAGCTTTACTTTGCTTAAAATTAGCTCTGGCTGCATTTATATGTTCTACAGCTATTTTCAGATCAAGGTTTTGCTGTAATCCTTCTGTTATCAATTCAATTAACAGCGAATCATTAAACAACTTTTGCCATGGCATAGTGGCAATGGTAACTGTATCTGTATCGTGCTGATCCCTGTAAAGATTCTTTGTATCTATTGCTGGCCTTTCGTATTTCTTTGATACCTGGCACGACACCAACATGGTCAGCAAAATTATTAGCCCTATATATTTTTTCATTATATTCATTTCTTACGAATTATAAAACTTCATTGTTTTTGCGTACTCCAGATATTTTCTCTTGCAGAGATTGAAAAACTACAAACAATGCAGGGATTACAAACACCCCGAATACTGTACCTACAAGCATCCCACCAACCGCTGCGGTACCTATTGAGCGGTTACTTAAAGCCCCTGCTCCGGTAGCGATCATCAAGGGAAGCAAGCCGAAGATAAAGGCAAAAGAGGTCATCAAAATTGGCCTTAGTCGGGCTGTAGCGCCTGAAATTGCCGACTGGATTAAACTCATACCACTAAGGCGGTGCATCAATGCGAACTCCACAATAAGGATCGCATTTTTTGCAAGTAAGCCGATGAGCATAATTAAACTTATTTGCAGAAATATGTTATTATCAAGCCCAAATAATCGTGCAAACAAGAATGCTCCAGCCAGTCCTATAGGCAAAGAAAGCAGCACTGAGAATGGCAGAATATAACTCTTATACTGGGCACTCAATAAGAAATAAATGAACAGCAAGCTGAGCATAAAGATCAATAGGGTTTGACTACCACTAGACAACTCTTCTAGTGTTAAACCGGAGAATTCATAAGTATAACCTTGTGGTAGGGTTTGGGCAGCTACTTCCTGAATTGCTTTTATCGCATCACCAGAACTATAACCAGGCTTGGGTGCGCCATTTACGGCACCAGCCGTAAACAAGTTAAAGCGGTTTATAAATTCCGGGCCATAGATTTTTTTAAGTGTAATAAACTCTGATATCGGAGCCATAGCCCCTTTATCATTCCTAACAAATATTCTATTGATGGCCTCTTTATTGGTTCTCTGTTCCGCTTCAGCCTGAATCATTACACGGTATTGTTTACCAAAACGATTAAAGTCTGACGCATAAATACCCCCCAAATAGCCTTGCAGCGTTCCAAGTACGCGGTTAACAGGAACACCTGCTTCTTTGCATTTCGCAACGTTTACATTAACCTCGTACTGCGGAAAACTTGTGTTGTATGATGTAGCAGCATACATAATTTCAGGACGCTGATTTAGTGCTCCCATAAACTTCCCAATTACTGCATCAAAAGCCTTATAACTACCTCCTGTTTTATCCTGCAACTGAAATTCGAAACCATCATTATTTCCAAACCCCTGTAATGTTGGTGCGGCAAAGAAAATGATATTGGCTCCTTTAATTTCTGCAGTTTTTGCGAACAACTGACCAACAATACTTTTAATATCCTGCCCTTTTTTTGTTCTTTCTTTCCATGGCTTTAACCTGATAAATATAGCCGCATACGAACTCCCGGTGCCGCTCATTAAATCCATACCGGCAACTCTAGATGACAATTCAATCTCAGGAATAGATCTCGCGATGCTATCTATTTTATTTGCAATGAATTCAGTACGTTCCAAAGAAGTTGCCGGAGGTAAAATAACGTTACCATATATGGAACCACTATCCTCATTAGGCACAAATCCAGTTGGAGTGGTTTTAACCAAAAACCAGAATAAAAGACTAAACACAATGATTATCGCAAATGCAATCCATTTTTTCGCAATCAGAAAAACAACCGACTTCTTATAACGGTTAGTCATGGTGCTGAATGAAGCATTAAACCCTGCATAAAAGCGCTGTAAAAAGCCGGTTTTCTGTTCATGATGCTCGCCATGTGGTTTTAACAACAATGCGCAAAGTGCCGGACTTAAAGTAAGTGCATTTACTGYAGATATGATAATGGCCACAGCAAGTGTTAACCCAAACTGCTTGTAAAATACCCCAACCGACCCCGTAACAAAAGTTACCGGAACAAATACCGCAGCCATAATGAGGGTTATAGAGATAATAGCCCCGCTAATTTCACTCATGGCATGCATAGTTGCTTTTTTTGCTGATTTAGCACCCTGATCTAATTTAGCATGAACCGCCTCTACTACTACAATGGCATCATCTACCACAATACCAATGGCCAGAACCAGGGCAAAAAGTGTAAGCAGGTTAATCGTAAATCCAAAAAGTTTAAGGAAAAAGAATGTTCCTATAATAGCTACCGGAACTGCAATGGCCGGAATTAAGGTAGAACGGAAATCCTGCAAAAAGATAAATACTACAATGAATACCAATATAAATGCTTCAATAATTGTAACTATAAGCTTAGAAATTGAAGCATCCAAAAACTCATTTGCATTGGCGAATACGCTATACTTGACTCCTTTTGGAAAGGTTAATGAAGCATCGTCCAATATTTTTATACACTTCTTTATGATCTCATTGGCATTGGAACCTGAAGTTTGATTGATTGCAACATATGGTGATTCATGACCTTGCGCCATGATGGTACTCGAATAAGTAAAAGAGCCCATGTCTACCTCAGCAATGTCTTTTAACTTAAGTACCTGACCATTACCTACAGATTTGAGTATGATGTTTTCAAATTGTGCAGGTTTTTCAAGGCGACCAGTATATTTTAAGGTATACTGGAATGCCTGACCACTGTTCTCTCCTACTTTACCTGGTGCAGCTTCTATGTTTTGCTCTGCAAGCGCTTCTGTAATATCAGAAGGGATTAACCCATAAGCAGCCATGGCATCTGGTTTAAGCCAGATTCTCATACTGTAATCCATACCTCCATATACAGCGGCATTCCCTACTCCCTCAACTCTTTTGATTTGAGGCATCACATTAATTTTTAAATAGTTGTCGAGGAATTTCTGATCATACTTTCCATCCTCGCTGTACAACAGAAAACTAAATACTTCACTATTCAACCGCTTACTGGTGGTAATGCCAACTTTGATTACTTCCGCTGGCAGCAAACTTGTAGCTTTGGTGATTCTGTTCTGCACATTAATTGCAGCCATATCCGGATCTGTACCTTGCTTAAAGTTTATTGTAATGCTGGCACTACCGTCATTACTTGCTTTAGAAGTCATGTAAGTCATGTGTTCTACTCCGTTAATCTCTTCTTCGAGCGGTACAATTACGCTTTTCATGACCACATCCGCACTTGCTCCCTGATATGAGGTACTTACTTCAACGGCGGGTGGAGCAATGTCTGGATACTGGGAAATAGGCAATGAATATAGGCCTAGTAACCCCATTATAACTATGATAATCGATATAACGGTAGACAAGACCGGGTTATCTATAAATTTCTTTAACATAATATTTTAGTGTTTTGCTTTGATTTTCATTCCATCTTTCAAGCTTCCCATTCCTTCCGTCACAATCTGTTCGCCAG
>NZ_JBFTIZ010000065.1:0-25824 GCF_056395165.1 Pedobacter sp. 10L46_2 | reverse complement strand
ACTTATATGGCAAGTGTTTTCAATTGGCAGGCATCTTTTGGGGTACAAGCGGTAGTAACTGCAATTGCTTTAGTAGGTATTTACAAAGTTTTGCCTCCTATGCATCCGCAGGAAAAGAAATCGTACGGAACACAATTAAAGGTGCTAACCAATAGTCGTTTTTTGATCAGCTCTGCAATGAACTTTTTTATGATTGCTGCATGGTTTTCTACTTACAGTTATTTTGCTGATTATTTGGGTAAGGTTAAAGAGATGGATACTCAAACTATTAGTTATATGATGTTCCTCTTTGGTATTACAGGGATAGTATCTAATTGGCTGGCGGGGAAAATGATGAGTAAAAATATTCCGGCTACTATTGCTTTGTTTCTAAGTGGAACGGTATTGATTCCTGTGATGTTGTTTTATTCGGGTGCCAATACCTGGTCTACTGTGTCGGTGATCGCGTTATGGGGTTTTCTATATGCTCCTTGTTTTCTGAGTGGGTTTGCCTACATGACTTCTGCTGCCCCTCATGCTCCTGAGTTTGCTAATAGCTTGGCTATCTCATTTGGAAATCTTGGCGTAACGGCGGGTACTGTTGTAAGTGGTTGGTTCATCGCCTCTGTCGGGGTTTCTCAAAGCCCTTGGGTGGGTATGGCCTTTGGAATTCTGGCTTTTTTAATGATTATATGGAGGACTTTGCTGGAGCGTAAAAGTGAGTTCATTAGTAAATCTAATCAATGTACGGCATAGATCATTAGTTCATTCTGTTTCTAAAAATGATATCTTTACAGTCTATCTTTGCAAAACATCCTAAATAATGCTCGTTACAACGTATAGATATCTTTTTTTAATAGTATTCGTACTTTTTTTTTCGTCTTGCTTCCAGGTTATTGAGGAAATTAATGTCAATAAAACAGGGTTGGGGACAGTAAATTTAACCCTCAATCTGAGTGCGAGTAAAGCCAAGGTGGCATCTCTTATGCTTATGGATAGTATCCAGGGATATAAAGTGCCTTCCAAACAAACTATTCAAAAAGAAATCGATGAAATTGTTAGTTACCTGAAAAAATCCGATGGCATTACAAATGTCCAAAAGAAGATTGATTTCGATAATTTCATAGTGAGTATCTCTTTTGCATTTAAGGATGTTGCCAATATCAATACTGTAAATCAAAATGTGTTAAAGAAGTTAAAGATAAAGGGGCTTAGTAATGCTTCTTATGCTTATGAATCGAAAACCCAGACTTTTCAGCGCAGTTATCAGTATACAAAGGCTGCCGTATTAGAATACAATAAGCTTAAACCTGAAGTGAAAAATGTATTTAAAGATGCCTCATATACTAGTATATACAGATTTGAACAATTAATAACCAGCAGTAACAATCCACTGGCAAAGATCTCTAAATCAAAAAAAGCTATAATGATCAATACAGGTATATTAGGTTTAATCAACGGTAAAACTGATATATCGAATAGAATTACACTATCTAAATAATCACTCTATCTATGAACTCTCTTTACAAATGCCTGGTTGCATTAGTTTTTGCAAGTATAACCTTGTCATCCTCTGCTCAAGACCTGGTAAATAAAATACCTTCTGATGCCCTTGCTGTGGCCACAATTAAAGGAAAGAATTTTACCGATCTGATGTCTTTAAAAGAATTTAATAACACTTTTATCGGAAAAGAAATTTTATCAAAGCTCTCAAAAGGAACGGATAAAGTGGTTAATAGTGTTGAAAACCTGGGGTTTGATTTATCTTCATCATTATATTACTATAATCTGAGCAACGACAGTGTATCCTATAACTGTTTCCTGGCACCTGTTAAAAATGCCGAACAATTGGAAGCTCTATATGTTCAGGCAAATCAAAAGTTTACAGTTAAAAACGGGATTAAATCCTATTATAATTCCGACTCTACAGAAGTGGCTCATTGGAACGACAAGTTCCTGCTGTTTGTTATAGGCTCGGGTAAAAGTAGTTATTTTGCAAGACCAGAGGTTGTTGAACGCTTCAAGTTATCTCAAGCTACTTCTGTTGGACAAGCTGCAGACTCATTGTCGATAGCGGTGCCGGTACAGGATGAGATTGCTGTTGATAGCACGATGGCTGTTGATTCATTAGAAGAAGTTATGGCAGATACCATTGGATATGATTATGGTAATACTTTTTTTAAGGATGAACAGAAAAAGAAAACTGTTGTTGCCGGTTGGGTACAACTTATGGTTGATGATTTCTTTACCGGCCCAAATACAACATCGATATTAAATAATAAAGATTTCGTAAAAAGTATAGATGAACAAGCTGAGGCAACAATTTGGATTGCTGGAGCTGATAAGCTTTTTAATACCTATATGCCATCAACCTATTTAAAAGGTATGAGCTTCTTAAATGGCTATGGAAGTGCTAATGCTAAGCTTTTTCTTGAAGATAAATCGATTAGAATTAGTACAAGCATGGCCTTTAGTGATGAAATTGCGGGGGTTTTTAAGAAAGTACTTAAAAGGAAACTGAACAAACGGTTCTTAAAATACATAAATGAAGATAAAGCGATTGGTTATCTGGCCTATGCTATGGATACTAAGGCCTATCTTGAGCAATATCCTAAACTGATGTCAAAAATTTATGGTTCAGTATACGCTGATGAAATAGGAATGGCAGCTGATCTGTTTTCTCTTTTGCTTGATGAAGAGGCGATAAGTAAAGTAGTAAAGGGAGATGGACTGTTCCTTTTTAATGGCTTGTCGCAAAAGGAAGTCAGTTATAAATCAATGGATTATAATGAAGAAAACTTTGAAAGCAAAGAAGTAACAAAGACGAAGAAAGAGACATTGCCTGACTTTTTATTTATGATGTCCAGTGAGGACACTCGTTTGATTGACAAACTTATTGCTTATGGTGTAAAAAAAGAGCTGGTTAAAAACAGCTCAGGATATTACGAACTGTCGGTTCCTAAAAGCCCACTGGCGCTTTATTTTATGATTAAAGAAGGAATCATTTTCTTTGGTACCAATAAAAAAGATATGGAGGATATTGCTGGAAACAGATATGTTGCCAATGTCTCGCGCAAGCACAGGAAAGCATTAATGAATACCAATTATGCAGGCTATTTCAGCGCTAAAAAGCTATTCGGAAAGATTCCTGTTGAAGAGTTTGCCAGCACAAAAAAACTTGAAAAACTTAATAATGTATTGAATTCAATGGGCGACATTTATTTGAAATCGAATCCGGTTAAGGGTAATGTATATTCTGGTGAAATTAACATAGATATTCCTTCCAATCAACAAAATGCTTTAAAGTACTTATTCTCACTTGTTGAAGACGCGCAAAAATAAATTACTTAGAGGTGGTGTAACACTGATACTAACGGGAGTTGTTTTAATACTGGCGTCTGCTTATGGGTATTTCAAATTCCGGGAATATAAATCCTACCAGGAGGTTATTCATGCTGAGGCCTCTTTTATTGTTAAGATAGATGTAGATAAGATCTATAAAACAATGGTTTTGGATTATCTTTATAACCCATCTTATTATAGGGGAAAAACTGATGATGAACTTAAAACTGGTTTAGCCATTCCAGGGAATGTTTTTATTTATACTGTTGGTTCCAAATCTTGCCAAACCTATTTCTGTTCTTTGCCTATAGCAGATGTCGCCGTACTGAAACAGTTTATTAAGCAAAGGCTCGGTGTAAATACGTTTAAAAACGCAGGTCATGGCATTACATTGGCAACTTCAAAAGATGGAAAACTTACTGTAGCTTTTAATTTAAAAACAGTTGCTGTTGCGTATACACTCAAAAATGAAAATGTAATAGATATCCTTACCGATCTGCTAGATAAGAAAAACCTATTATCTGATAAAGATCAGAAAATTGCGAGCTTAAAACATGCAAATACACATTTGGCTTATGCTTTTAAAGAGTATATAGGAACAGGAGAATTTAAGGATGGGGTAATTTATTTGAATGGCTATTTTAATTTTAATGATCTTGATGTTCAAGGGAAGGTATTTACTCATAGGGTATTTGATAAGCATGCCTCAATAAAAATGTGGCTTAATGCCCACCTTTTGAATGGTAAATCTTACTCAGAAATTCAACTTAAAGGCCACAGAATTTATCCCGATAGCTTATTGAAATATTATCAGGGCTATCTTGACGTTGAATTTGCAGGGATAGTTAATCAGATTGATACTGTGATAACTTATGAGTATAATGATGATTTTGAGAAGGAAGAGGTTCGAAGTACCCGTATTTTGAAGGTACCAAGGATAATAGGCACTTCCAGAGCTCAATCTAAATCTTTATTAAATTATCTGATTAGGGAAGGATTGCTTGATACTGTTGGTGTAATCAGTAAACAGGTGTTCCCCTTGTATACTTTGTATGGTAAAAGCGATACTGGATTTTTTACGCTTAGTACAGATAAGAATATTAAGGTGACTACGGTAAGTGAAAAATCTCCATACTTTTTCTACCTCGAAATGGATTTTAATCAGCTCAATGGATTGCGACAATTTCCATTACTGGAAAAATATACAAAACGATTGGATATCATTCGTATAAAAGCGACTAATGTAGGTAAAGAAAAGAAATATTTTGAGATGGATCTAAATTTCAAAATGAAAAACATTAACGCCTTAGCGCAATTGTTTTAGATTGTATAGGTTCTAAAATTATTTATTAAGTTTACTATCCAAATCAACAGCTAAATCAATGAAACATAAAGCAATATCCATCAGGCCATTTATCGGGGCCAAAGATTTTGAACTTTCAAGGAGTTTCTACAGAGACCTTGGTTTTGATGAAACAGTTCTTACACCTGATATGTCTGTTTTTAAAACAGAGCATATAGCGTTTTACCTTCAAAACGCCTATGTAAAGGATTGGGTAGATAATACTATGATTTTTTTAGAGGTTGAAGATGTTGACAAATATTGGCAGGAGCTTTTGGCTCTTGACCTTACTACTAAATATAAGGATGCAAAACTCGTTCCGATACGGGTTGATCACTGGGGCAAAGAATGTTTTCTGCATGATCCCTCTGGAATTCTCTGGCACTTTGGTGAATTTTTTAACAGTTAATCACACGCCCATTTAAAAAATATTTGTGACATAGTTTATATTACTTACATTTGCATAACTGATTATGTAATTGATTATATGCATGAAACTATTTGAGAAAACCGGAAAAATGGCTCTGGGCAGTCGGCTAAGATTACTGACTTCAAAAGTAACTGAAGACGCAGCGCAGATTTATGAATTATATAATATAGAGTTTTCTCCAAAGTGGTTCCCCGTGTTTTTTGTTCTTTCAGAAGAGGGAGAAAAAACCATAACCGAAATTGCTACTGAGATAGGACATTCCCAACCTTCAGTTAGTAAGATCATACAGGAAATGACTGTTGCCGGACTGATTCAGGAAAATCGGGAATCGTCTGATAAACGCAGAAATGTTGTCGCATTAACCACCAAAGGGATAGTGCTTGCAGCTAAGATAAAAGTGCAATGTGTAGATGTAGATGCTGCAGTTGAAAGCGTTATTCTAGAAGCAAGGTACAACTTGTGGGAAGCGATAGAAGAGTGGGAATTCTTGTTAGAGCAAAAGTCACTGCTGAGAAGAGTGCAGGAGCAAAAGAAACTTCGCGAAAGCAAAGATGTCCAGATTGTGGCTTATGAAGATAAGTATCAAGCTGCGTTTAGATCACTTAATATGGAATGGATCTCCACATATTTCCAAATGGAAGAGGCAGATTATAAGGCTTTAGATAATCCTAAAGAATACATTTTGGAAAAGGGCGGAAAGATATTTGTGGCTCTATACGAAAATGAACCTGTGGGTGTTTGTGCACTGATCAAAATGAACGATCCGGATTATGATTTTGAACTGGCAAAAATGGCTGTTTCACCTAAGATCCAGGGAAAAAGTATTGGCTGGTTGCTTGGTCAAACAGTTATTGACGCTGCAAAGGAATTGGGTGCCTCTAAGGTTTATCTGGAAAGTAACACTGTATTGAAACCTGCTATCAATCTGTATCATAAGCTAGGTTTTAAGAAAGTAGTAGGTCGAGTAACACCTTATGAGCGATGCAATATTCAAATGGAAGTGCAACTGAAATAATATATCAGGATTAACTAAATATGGAACTTACAAAACATTTATAATTTTACTAACATGGCTTTCATCTGTTAATCCGAATTCGGCTGCAATTTGCTTTAAGCTGTACTTTCCACTTGCCATTCTTTGCTTGATCAGTGTTTTTCGGTAATTCTGAACATACTCCCGTAAGGTGGTACCGGTATTCCTTTTGAAATATGGTCCCATATAGTCTGCTGTTATATTAAAGTGTCCAGCCATAATGGGAGCCCTAAGCTGATCGGGCGAATAGATGTATTTATGTATATAACAAAAAATAGCTTGCATATCTTTACTACGATTTTCAAAGGGTTTTAATTCTGGCATATTCCTTTTTAAAATATGTGATAATGCGAGAATCTGCATCCAGATTAACTCTTCGTTATGAAGTGGTTCGCTTTTTAATGTGATCAGCATATCAAATAGACGAGCTACTGTATGTCGGTCATTGTCCGACAATTTAAAGCCTGCCAGATGTGTTTCTCTGCTTTTTATTAGGTATTCCAGGTTCTGTACGTAATTATTAGTATTACTTACATCCTGGTGGAGATATAAATCTGTAAACTTTAAATAGACGAAATGACTGAGTATGTCGATTTCAAAATAATGGGATTCTTCTGGACCAAGTAAAAAGATATCGCCATCCTTGTAGGGGATAGTTACCTGATTAATCACATGCGTTCCTGATCCCTTTTTAATATAGATTATTTCGTAATGATTATGATTATGCTCTGGATGTCGCCAACTGGAAACTTCAAAATCAGAAATCAGTAAAGGTTCAAATTGCCTGTAACGTTTCATGTCGGAAATATACAATATTATGCCAGAATTATACCATTTTCTCCAGCCTAATAAACCGAATTTTGACTAGCAGTTGATTAAACTTAAATAAAATATAACTTAACATGAAAGCGGATAAAAAAACAGCACTAGTAGTTGGAGCCAATGGAATAATTGGAACCAATCTAATAAATTACCTGGAGGAATTAGGAACCTGGGACATTATTGGTTTGTCCAGAAGGGGGGGGACAAGCACCAAGAAAATCCGATATATAGCTGTTGATTTGCTAGATCCTGCATCGTGTATTGCACAACTTAGTTCATTATCTGATGTTACTCACATATTTTATGCAGCCTATCAGGATAGGGCGAGTTGGGCAGAACTGGTTGAACCCAACCTGGCTATGTTGGTAAACGTATTGACGGCAATTGAACCGGTGGCAGCCAATTTGGAACATGTAAGTCTGATGCAAGGGTACAAAGTTTATGGTGCCCATCTAGGCCCCTTTAAAACTCCCGCAAAAGAAAGTGATGCAGGCCATATGCCTCCCGAATTTAATGTAGATCAACAGAACTTCCTCGAAAAACAACAGGTGAACAAACGTTGGACTTGGTCTGCCATTAGGCCATCAGTAGTTGGTGGAACCTCAACAGGTAATCCTATGAATCTTGCAATGGTAATTGCGGTGTTTGCTACTATTTCTAAGAAACTTGGGATTCCCTTACGTTTTCCCGGAAAATTGGGCGCCTATGATAAATTGATGGAAATGACAGATGCAGGACTACTGGCTAAAGCGACTGTATGGGCAGCTACAAACCCACAATGTGCAAATCAGGCATTCAATATCAATAACGGCGACTTGTTTAGGTGGAATGAGCTTTGGCCTAAAATTGCTGTTTATTTTAATATGGAAGTTGCGGCACCCTTGCAAATGCCCCTCCAAACAGTTATGGCGGACAAAGAAGAACTCTGGAAATCTTTACAGGAAGAACACGGACTAAATTATAACTATAAAGACTTATCCTCATGGGCATTTGGCGACTTTGTGTTCTCCTGGGACTATGACTTTTTTGCAGATGGCACAAAGGCAAGAAGAATGGGCTTTCATGAGTTTATTGATACAGAAAAAATGTTTTATGATTTGTTCGATGAAATGCGCAGGAAAAAGATAATACCAAAAACAATATAATAGCTAAATCAGATTTTGTAGTGTAGCATGTCTTATTAAATCGGCAACATTTTTTGCTTTGAGCTTTTGTAGTAAGTTCTTTCTGTGGTTTTCTACCGTAAACTTGCTTAAAAATAACATTTCAGCAATGTCATTAGTGGTTTTGCCATCAGCAATTAGTTTTAAAATTTCCTTTTCGCGTACCGTAAGTTTGGCAAAATCTTGAGATTCTTTTAACTGTGGCCGGGAGATAATTTCTTTAACGATGTTACTAAAAGTAATCTGACCATTTAAGGCTTCATTGATACAGATAACAATTTCTTCAATAGACGACTCTTTAAGTAAATATCCACTGGCGCCATTGGCCAACATTTGCAAAATTACGCTGCGCTCCTGGTAATTGCTAAATGCCAATACAACCGTATCCGGAGATATGGTTTTTATTGTTTTGCACAAATCCATTCCATTTATATCAGGAAGCATGATATCCAGCAAAACAATTTTTACTGTTGCTATTTTTAAAAAGGAAATAAATTCCTCCCCTCGGGTAAAGCCACCAATAATTTCATATTCCGGTTTTTTACTTAAAAGCCTAATCAACCCCTCTATGACTATCGGATGATCATCAACAATGACAATGGTATTTTTATGCTGTGACATAAAGTTCTATATTGATGGAGGTGCCTCTTTTATTTCTTTCTGATAGGATCTCAATTTTGCCTTTAAGGTATTCAACCCGGCTTTTGATGTTGTTAAGACCTATGCCCTCAACCTTATCCAAATGTGTTGCATCAAAGCCCTTTCCGTCATCTTCAACCGTTATAAAAAACACATCCTCATTTTGCGAACATTGCAGCAAAAGGTTTTGCGCCTGGGCATGTTTGGTTGCGTTAGTAATGGCTTCTTGTATAATACGATAAATGTTTATTTGCTCTTGTGCAAGCAGATTGTTGTTGATGCCAAGATATTGAAAGTCCACTTTTAGCGCGGCAGAAGCTGCTGATTCACATAAGTCTTTTAGCAGTGCCTTAAGGCCCAGTTTTAATAGCATTTCAGGCATCATGTTGTGGGATATACGTCTAAGTTCACCTATGGAAGTATCCAATTGCGTAACGATATTTTGCAGCTCTAGGGTGTTATTGTTGCCTTGTTCGTGTATATAATCTGTCAGATTTAGTTTTGCTATTGCGAGCATACAGCCCAGCCCATCATGTAGATCGCGGGCAAGTCTGTTTTGTTCATCTTCTTTGGCATTCAACATTACCTGCACTAGTTTTATTTGCTGTTGCCTGTCAATATCTTTAAGTTCTTGTTGGTGATTCAGATCTTTTTGTAAAGCTAATTTTTTACTGTTGCGGTAAAACAACCAGCCAAAAAAAGCAACAATAAGTAAAAATATACTGGCTAGGCCCAGTAGCCAATTCACCAGCCGACTATTTTTTGTGGCAAGTTTTGCCTTTTCATTCTCGGCGTTAAGCGCCACAATTTTCTTTTGGTTTTCTGCCGTTCTATATTTTACTTCGAGGAGGTTTGCAGTTTCTTTTAGTTTGCTGTTACTCAAACTGTCGCTCAACCCGCTATAAAGTTTTAACCATTTGTAAGCACTTTGCTTATTTTTCATGCCCTCATAGCTAGTCGCCAGTCCATAGTAAATCTGCAACTTGTTTGTTTCCCATGCCATAAATTGTTTGTCCTTAACCAAAGCCAGTCCTACATTCTTTGCCTCAGGGAAATCTTCTTTACTATGAAGAGCATAAAATTTTTGTAGTAGTATACGTTTTTCGGCATAAGTGCCTTTGAATCTTTTTGCCAGAAGCATTCCTTTTTCTACTACAGTGAGTGCGCTGTCGAATTGCAAAGCAGTATTAAGGCGTAAAGCTTCACCGGCATAATATTCTAACCACATCTCGGACTGTGGATACGGCTTAAGCAAGATCATCATGCTGTCTAAATTCGATTTGGCCTCTTTTAACTTACCTAATGAAATATAATTTTCCCCAATAGATTGATAAATCATAGCCAGATATTGTGGTGCATTGGCTTTTTTAAGTATTGAAACTGCTTTTGTTAAATAGATTTTTTCCTTCGCGTGCTGACCCAGATTTTTGAATCCCGCAGAAAGGAGAAAATAGTTTTTTCCTAAGAAACCCAAATCACCTGATTGTATAGCCAACGGAATTGCCTTATGCAGTATAATTTCTATAGATTCTTTGATTTCGTTTCTAAGATGATGGCGAAATGCATAGCTGTGCCAGCACATTGATCTAACCAGAAGAGCTTCCTTTGTTTTGAATTTTTTTAGTGAAGCATCTGATTGCAAAAGCATTTTTTTAGCAAGTTCTGGATTTTTAGCCATCATTTGCAAAGCTTTATAATATAAAGATACTGCTTGCATAAAGCTGTTTCCTTCGCTGTGTGCTAATCCTTGTTGTAAATACTGCTCAGCTTTTGCTGTATCTGTTCTTAAGTAAAATTCTGAGAGTAGAAAACTACTTTTTGCCTTTGTGGCATTCGGTAGCTCTTTTTTTAACTGCTGGGTAAGGCTATCGGCATAATGCGTTCCGTTTAATGGCATCTGCGAAAGCGCATTGAAAAAGGAAAATATCAAAAACAAGGTGTAACCGTATTTTTTCATTGTAGCGTAGATAATTAAGCTAATGTAGCTAGAATGCCTGCCTGTTATTAAGATAATATCAAAAATAGCTGAAAACAGCTATAAGTAAAATATTAAAGCTTAAATTTGCAGCTTTAAATAGATTCATGATTAAATTATTTGTGGTGGGTTATCCACTTGATATACAGGAAGCTGAACTGATTGAGATATTCAGCATCCATGGAATGTTGCACAGCGTGCATTTATTGACCGACAAAGTGACCCACAAACATAAAGGCTATGGTTTTATAGAAATGGTGGATCAGGCTGGAGCCGATAGGGCAATTGCAGCTATAAACGGTATGGTTTTGAAAGGTAGAAAGATAAGTGTTAAACTGGCGGATGAGAATAGGGCAGAGAAACCAAGAACAACTTTTAAACCTAACCGATTCCATACTGAAGAAGGGCAAAGTAATGCAGGTAGTGGAGAGCAGTTTAAAAATAAGCGTCCTAGAAAATTAGTGTCGAATACATTCAGGGCCGAGAAGTAAACGATATTTCTTAAATTAGTAGGTATGGACTACCTGCAGAAAATAATCGGTGATATTGAATGCCATGATGTGGATGGGATCAGATCATGTTTTCAGCATGGGGTCCATCCCAACGATATCTTCAAAGGGCACCCCTTAATTTATGAACTCATCAGCGAATACGCCAGAACAGACCGCTTTAAAGCATGTGTCAAGGTATTTATCGATCATGGGCTGGAGTTTAATGATCCGTCGCTTTTAGCCGTCCTCTCAGATGATGCCCAGATTTTAGCGAAACATTTGACTACAGACCCAGGTGCACTTAACCGGCCTGTTAATTTACGGTGTGCTTATACGCCTTTACATGATGTCAGCCTACTTCATGTCTGTGCGGAATTTAATCATCTGTCATGTGCAGAAGTTCTGGTGAGGAATGGAGCAGACGTGAATGCGAAAGCAGGAACTGATGAACATGGGTTTGGAGGACAAAGCCCTATTTTTCATACTGTAAATCAGAACTCTAACCATTCCGCTTCGTTATTGGACTATCTGCTATCGGAATCAGCAGATCTTAACTACACAGTAAAAGGGTTGATCTGGGGTAAAGGTTATCCTTGGGAAACACTTGTTCCTGCAGTAAACCCAATCAGCTATGCTATGATGGGGCTTTTGCCGCAAATGCATAGGGATGAGAGAACCATCGCAGTTGTTGTATCCAAGTTACTGAAGGCTGCTCATGGGATTGATTATGTGCCGGTAAACGTGCCATGTGCTTATCTGAAATAATAAAAAATTAAATTTTCCCGTTATTGGGATAATTAATACATTTGGGTTACCAGACTTTTCGAATAATAACCATTCTAAAACAAAAAAGTAACCAAACTTATGAGAAAGAATAAATTATACGCTCCGCTATTTCTATTTTTCCTGATTACCGCCTTTAACATTGCCAATGCACAAACGAAAATAGGGATAAGAACCGGTGTAAATTTCTCAAACGCAAATATGAAAGATGAACAGGGAAATAAGGGTGAAACTGAATCAATTCCAGGTTTCCACTTAGGACTTACAGTTGACGTTCCTATAGCCGGTGATTTTTACATTCAACCCGCTGCCTTATATTCCTCCAAAGGATTTAGACAAAAAGGAGAGGGCTTTGGCTATAGTGATGATTTTAAAGTTACGGTTTCTTATATAGAAGTACCGGTTAATTTACTTTATAACCCCAAGTTAGGAACGGGGAATTTAATACTTGGCGCAGGAGGTTATTTGGGATATGGAACAGGAGGGAAGTGGAAGTCCGCATCTGGTGTTTTAATTGGGGATATCCAAATTGGAGATAATGGAGAGGTGATCTTCAAAAACGATGCAGAGAAGGGTGAATTTGGATCTTATTTGTATGGAAAGCCCTTGGATTACGGGGTTAGTTTTTTAGCTGGTTATGAGCTTTTTAACAAATATTCTATCCAATTCAATAGTGAAATAGGACTGGCAAATTTGCAAACAACTTATAGCGGGATAAAACGGAAAGGGAAAATGAAAAATACCAGCTTTAGTATTTCACTCGGTTATAAGTTCTGATAAAAGGTTTTCTATTATCTATGACTGAGTCTTATTACTGTAAGCGTATTCTAAAACCAGGCTTATTGCTTCTTTGATTCTTTTCATTCCTTCTGGATTATTGATGTCAATTTCACAAAAAAGGCTGTCGGTAGTTTTGGCATGAAGTACCATATAATAAATACCTGCAACCAATAAACCGGCAATTGCCCTAAGATCGACATCATTTCCTTTCAACTCCTTATCTGTCAATGCAAAGAATGTGGAACTAAGTTGTTCTCGTTCTTCGCATACCTGATACATAATCTGGCTTCTCTGGCTAATTTGCCAAAGTACAATCTTCTGCATTTCTTCATTCTCATAGAAATAATCCAATTGATTAAGCAACAGATTTTTCAATATTTGCTTCGTGTCTTTCCCTTGGTTATTTTCGATCATGATACCTGCATCACCTGTTGCAGCCACCCAGTAGTCTTTGCTTTTTACATAAATTTCTATCAGATTATCAACTGAACCAAAATAAAGTTTAATTAGTTTACGGTCCAATCCTGCAGCTTTTGAAATGTTTGTAACGGTCAATCCGGTATATCCTTTGTCTTGGATTACAATTCCAACAGCCTGGATCAATTTCTGTTTTGATCTATCCTTATCGTTTAATGCCCCTTGGTATCTTTTCTTTTCCATAACAAACTGATTGTAGTAGCTAAATTATGGAGAAAGTCTGAGTTTCTATTCCTACTATTTCAACATGTTAGCAATGTTTATTGTAAAAAGTCAAATTACCTACAGAGATGTCGTACATAGCAGGTATGATCTTTATTTCTCTGCTATCTACGCGTTGCCGTATAATACTGCTTTGCTCAAGTATCTGCTGCACGGAACGGTAAACATTAAGTAAAGAAACCTTATTAACAAAAGATTCATTATGGCCTGTTCTGTTGCTTATTTCCGTAAATTCTTGTGAGATACACACTTTTACTTCCCTTAGCAAGCCCGAAAGATTTTCCCTCATCACATCGTCACAAGCACTCCTTACTGCCCCACAATTGGTGTGACCCATTACTACAATCAGTTTTGAACCTGCCGTGGCTATTGTATACTCCAACGATCCTAACACATGTGGAGATATAACATTGCCTGCAATGCGAATGTTAAAAATATCACCAATACTCTGGTCAAGAATCAGTTCAGTTGGAACCCTTGAATCCATGCAGCTCAATATTGATGCAAATGGCCTCGGATTGTCTTTTGTTTCCTGTACTTTTTGTAGCAAGCCGCGATGTTTGCTGCGTCCACTAAGAAATCTTTCATGACCATCTCTTAATATTTGTAAGGCAATATCAGGAGTCATTTCAGTGTGGTAATTTATATTGAGATCCATAATTTTAAGTGATTAGGGTTTATTATTCGCTGGCTTTCCCTTTTTCTTGCTGTATCATTTGCATCAATTGCAGACCCATTAAACCACTTAGGCTACCATCACTGCCGTTGCCACCACTTACAATTAGATCTGGGATGATCTTAATTTTTCCTTTTCCAATTTCTTCGGTTATTTTAAACTTGGTAAAGTTGTCGCCTCCCATGGCTTTTACTTGTAAGTCGTAAGCATCAGCTGTAGATTTACCTATGGCCATAATTTTTTCTGCTTCGGCCAATCCTGTTTTGGCTATTTTCTCTGCATCGGCAGTCGCATTAAGTTTGGTAGCTTCGGCTTGTGCACCAGCACGGGCTTTAGTTGCTTCAGCTTCTGCGTTTGCACGCATTTTAGTTGCCGTGGCTTCAGCATCAACCTGTAGTTTTAAACTATTGGCGTCACCTTCTGCCTTTTTTACCGTTGCATCAGCAGTGCGCTGAGCAATTTCAACACTTTGCTGTGCTTTTACAATTTCCTTTTGCATATCTGCAATTGCAGTTTCTTTCTCCATGCCCTGGCGCTGTTCCTGTGCCATTTTCTGTGTCTGATAAGTTTTTTGTTCCTCTTCTGCAATCTTACGGTCGGTAAGGGTTTTCATCAATGCCTCTGGTGGAAGAATATCACCTATTAAAGTATCTACAGCATTTACATTGTAATCATCCAGGACTGCTTTAATGTGTTCCTTTGCCGATTGTTGTCTTTCTTTACGGGTAATCAGAAAACTTATCACATCGCTGTCTTGTGCAGAATTTCGAAAATAATTGCCAATAGTAGGCTCTAATACCTGACTTACTAAATTACTCATGCTACCGAAACGGGCTATTACTTTGGGTGCCTCGGTTGCGGGAATATGAATGATCTGAGATACATCTAAATTGAAAGGGAAGCCGTCTCGGGAGCGGACGGTGATAGTACTCAGGTTCTTATCTAACTCATGAGATTCGTTCCTGGCGTTGGCCCAATTCAATACCAGATTAGTTGTAGGCACCAGTTCAACCTTCATAATGTATTTGTTGAATGGGTATTTGCCAGGGCCATAGGCTTCCATCCATACCCCACGCTGGCCTTTGCTTACAATATTGCCATGTTTGAAACTCTCCCCGGTTAAATCTTTACCGTCTTCACCGATGTAGCTGATCACAACGCCAACGAAACCAATAGGTACGTCGGTCATTGGTATTTCTTCAATCTGAATTGCCCATGGATTAATATTGTAACTACCTGCTAAAATGATTGATGGCTGCAAACCACGGTTACCATCATTTTTTATAAGAGGTTTGTCGACCTTTTTGCCCATTGTTGTTTAGGAATTTTTCTGCATCCTGAAAATTATCCGATTCTACTCTTCGGGCAAGGATTGCACCTGTCGGTATTTCAGCACCATCGTTGGACAGGATCAATCCTATTTTACCTTCGGGTATAATGGTAAACCCGTGCATGTTCACATTGTATTGCCAGGGCCACATGCCCCAGTAAAGTCCGGGAGCCAGTGCTTTTGCCTGAAAACCAGCTTCTCCTTTAGTTGCAATAATACGTCCGTCTGGTAATTCTTTGTTGCTGCCAAAAAGCACAAATTTCTTGGTAACCAGTCCTACCTTGTTTTCGGGTACGATGACCATACCCAGGAAAACCCTTAGTATGAATTTGTAAAATAGGAGGGTGAACAGGATAGCGAAGACCCACCAGTAGATGAAAAAGATTTGAGAATAGTCCATGATCAATTAGTTTTAGGTGTGAGATATAATTTGATATTTATGATATAATTCATTGACTTCGTTTAGAACAAACTTCTCTATACATGAAAATATAAAAGTCTTATATATGTATTATTTGGTATTATTTTTATCTTATATTCATATTATGAATAAGGAAGACCTGCTACATCTCGAGAAGYTAATGAATTTTTTAGCTAGTAATTTTCTAAAGAAAAAGACATGGAAAGATGTCTCTAAGTCTGAGTGGGCGTACATTGTAGAAGAATTGAATGGGTTGTTACAGAACCGTAACAGAAAACAGAAAGTAAAAAAAGAAACTGATCTATTTGGAGCAAATTATTTGTATGAACATCTTATTATCAATAAACTAAAAGCATATGAAAATCGAAAAGACCTCACTGGGTCCAGCAAACCGAACCTTAGTAAACTAAGTCGGATAGTGCAGGTGTTAGGCTATGATAACTACATCGATTTTATTAATTCGCACAACGAGGCATTTAGTTTTAACGATTTAAAAATTGATATCCCTAAGGTTACGGTTAACTACAAGTTATTGGACGAATTGGTAGGATTATGGTATTCTTTTAACCGTAACTTACCTGATAACCCGGAAGAAATTAATGAAGAAAGAATCTGGCGTTCGTCAGTTGAAATTTATAAATCTGAATCTTCGGGCGAATATCTGATAGAGAGAAGTGGGGGAGATAATCATAAGTACTATGGAAAAGTAACTTCTTATGCAGATTACATTTTCATTATCATGAACAGTAATACTTTTATCAGACAGCGGCACTTTATCTCACGCTTAAAAGATATAAATGAGAAATTAAAGCAGCCTAACTATAGGATAGAGGAAATGCATTTTATTAGTACCTGCATTAGTTTCAATCAGGAGCCAATTGCCTTATTTGAAATTTTTCAAAAAGCATCTAATACAAAAAACTACGTTGCRGATTCTATAAGTTTCCCAATAGAAAGTGAAGAGCTTCCGGCAGGAGTTGTTGCTTATTTAAAGGACACTGAGGGGAATCGAATTAATTATAAGTAGATTTAAACATAAGTCGATGTTGCTTGTTCTAATATTGGCAGCAATGGCGCCGCAACTTTATAATAGAATTTATGGAAAATGTAGTTCAAAAGGAGTGGGATATTGTTGAAAATAAACTGCACAAAATACTAATATTCAAAGATTTTCGGGAAGCTTTCGCCTTTATGGTTAAGGTGGCATTTGTAGCAGAGAAAAATAATCATCATCCTAAGTGGTGTAATGAATGGAATAAATTGGAATTTTGGCTAAGTACTCACGATGCAGGTAATATTATTACTGAAAAAGATAGAGCCCTTGCCAAGCAGATTGATGAATTGTTAAAAGTATAATTTAAGAATGATTATAGGCTTACCGTTGTTTGTTGTTGTGCTTTTTGTGTTGACGACCCTATTTACGCTGTTTTTGTTTTATCGCGTAATTAAAAGATCCTTACAGTTTAATGTTAGCAGTAAAGCCAATCTCCTTCTAATTGTTTTAAGTTTGTGGATTATTGTTCAGGCGATATTGGGTTTAAATTTTGTTTTCAGTTCCGATACTACTGTTTTTCCGCCTAAGATTGCCATTATGGGGGTATTCCCAGCTATTCTCTCAATTATGCTCGTATTTTTAACCCGGGGAGGTAGAAAGTTTATTGATGGACTCCCTATATTAAATCTCACTTATCTGCATGTAGGGAGAATTCCGGTGGAAATTATTTTGTACCTATTGTTTATCAATGGGACTGTTCCAGAACTGATGACATTTGAAGGGAGGAACTTTGATATTTTGGCAGGAATCTCTGCGCCTTTAGTAGCTTATTTTGGAATCTCAAAAAAGAAAATGGCCAAGGGATCTCTATTGGCCTGGAATGTTATTTGTCTTTGTTTATTGATCAATATTGTGGCGAATGCATTTCTCTCAGTACCCTCACCCATTCAGAAGTTTGGGTTTGACCAGCCTAATATTGCAGTTTTGTATTTCCCTTTTAGCTTACTTCCTGCTTTTATTGTGCCTGTGATGTTTTTTAGCCACCTGGTAAGTATCAGACAATTGCTAATGAACAAAGTAAGAGTTTTTGACGCTAATTAATAATTATAATGCACCTTTTATGAATTCCAAAAAAACTGTGCTTTTGTTGCTCTTAGTAGCCAATTCTTTATTTTGTGCTGCACAAGATTATATATTCTTTCTTCACAACAAGTTTGCAGAAGACCATTCGCTGACTGAAGTCCATCCTGAATATGGAAAAACGGAATATTTGGAAGTTTTAAACAAGTTTAAACAGGCTGGATTTCAGGTGATCAGTGAGAAAAGGTCCGCTAATACAGATGTAGGAGCCTATACAAAAAAGGTGGTTCGGCAAGTAGACAGTTTATTGAAATTAGGTGTTAAACCAAGCCATATTACAGTTATAGGCACTTCAAAAGGAGGATATATTGCGCAATACGTTTCCAGCTCCTTAAGGAACCCTAATCTTAATTTTGTGTTTATTGGTTGTTACAGAGATAAGGATTTAACATCTTTTCCCGGAATTAATTTCTGTGGAAATATTTTAACTATCTATGAGCGATCTGACGAATACGGAGTGTCGGCAATAAAAAGGAAAGAAACATCTAATTTAAAGGTTTTGCACTTTAAAGAAATAGAGCTAAACACGGGATTGAAGCATGGTTTTTTATTTAAGCCTTTGCCGCAATGGATAGAACCATGTATTAAATGGGCGAACCGTAATTATAAGTAGCTAAAATTTTAGCAAATAATCTGATTATTTAGTATATTAGTATATCAAAAGTTTTTTATGAAAAAGCAGGGTATAGACGCTCTGAATGAGCATGTTGAAATGATAAAAGACGAAGTGATTCTGACTACAGAAAGGGATATCGAAACGTTCTTTAATGCTTTGATGTATCCCCCTGATCCACTAAAAGATTTTTCAAAACTGGCAGATTATTATGAGCAGATTCTTCATCAGGTTCATAAAAATTTAGTTATTTGATAGTTCAGACGATACTCGTTTCTTAAAAAAATATTTACCTTTGTCGTATAAACGACTAATTACCCCATTGAGAACATCTATGTACGATGATGGCAAATGTCATTTTATCTATATTGGTGTAATTCATTAAGAAATGTAAGATCCTATAAACAGAGCAGTAGCTTTTCCTTTTTTGCTCAAATGCTAAACAGTACCACTGTACTTGTCTAGCCGCCTCGTGCTTATGCACAATTTAAATCTTATTTTTTTACTTTTTATCAATGATGCTTTATGGGTATTGTAGTTAAACAAATTTCATATGTGCATTCCAATAAGGAATGCCTGTTCCGCGATATAAATTTTTCTGTTTCTAAAGGGCAAAAGATAGCCTTAATAGGTGCTAATGGTTCTGGAAAATCTACTTTGCTTGAGATCCTTGCAGGTCGGGTTGAGCCTGCCTCAGGGGATGTTGCATCAATAAATAAACCTTTTTATGTCCCCCAGCATTTCGGTCAGTACGACGATTTAACTGTTGCCCAGGCCCTGGGTATTGACGGTAAAATGGAAGCATTACATGCAATACTTAATGGCGATGCTTCTTTAACCAATTTCGCCCAATTAGATGACGACTGGAATGTTGAAGAGAGGGCTCTGGCAGCGCTTAGTTTGTGGAATATACAACACATTGAATTAGCTCAGCCGATGAAAACAATTAGTGGAGGAGAGAAAACCAAGGTATTTTTATCAGGCATTACAATTCATTTACCATCGGTTATACTTTTTGATGAACCATCAAATCATCTTGATGTAGAGAGCCGGGAACAATTATATAATCTGATACAGACAAGTAAAGCAACGACTATAGTTGTAAGCCATGATAGAACTTTACTTAATCTTCTTGATGTTACTTTTGAATTGAATCAAAGTGGGGTAGAGGTTTATGGAGGTAATTATGACTTCTTTAAAATGCAAAAGGAGGAGAGGTTGATGGCTTTAGAGGCTCAGGCAGATCATAAAGAAAAAGCTTTACGACAAGCTAAGCAAATTGCCAGAGAAGCAGCCGAACGCAAACAAAAAGAGAATTCAAGGGGGAATCAAAAACAAATAAAGAAAGGCGTTCCCAGAATTTTTATTAATACGATTAAAAACAGATCTGAACAAAGTACATCCAAATTACAGGAAGTACATTCTGATAAGGTTAACGGTATTTTGCAAAACCTTCAGCAGCTTAAGCGGCAATTGCCTGAGGTAAAGGAATTTAAAGTAACTTTTGAAAATTCAAATCTGCACGCAGGCAAAATATTGATAAAGGCGGAGGATGTGAATTTTGGTTACAGTTCCGGATATTTATGGGAGAACCCATTGAATTTCCAGATTAGAAGTGGCGAAAGGATTGCCATTTCTGGTAAAAATGGCTCTGGGAAAACTACACTTTTGAAATTGATATTGGGTAAAGTAAAACCATCAGAGGGTGCTTTAATAATAGCTGATTTCAAGCATCTTTACATTGATCAGGAGTATTCAGTATTAGATAATGAACTAACTGTGTTTGAACAGGTACAGGAATTTAATTCACAGCACTTGCCAGAACACCGACTTAAAACATTGCTACACCAATTTCTCTTCAAAATTGATATGTGGAATAAGACATGCAAACAACTTAGTGGAGGGGAGAAGATGAAATTGATATTTTGCTGCCTAGTGGTAAGCAATAGTTCTCCTGAGCTCATTATTTTAGATGAGCCTACCAATAATCTGGATGTTCAGAGCCTGGAGGTTATAACCTCAGCAATAAAACATTACAAAGGAACTTTGCTGGTGATCTCCCATGACGAGTATTTCATCAATGAAATAGGAGTAAATGAAAGGATCGCGCTTTAGGGTTTAGTACGGTTAAATACAAACAGGTCTTTAAATGCCCATTTACCGTCTTGCAGGTTGCCTCTGGCAATTACAAATTGATTGGAGGAGCGTTTTTCGTATAGAATACGTAAGCTTTCGCCCTCTTTTTGAAAGATAGCACGGTCTTTACTTGCTTCTACAAAGTTGTAACGATCGTGTTTGTCTTTCTCCTCTAAACCCAGAAGACCTGGTTTAAAATGTTTTACCATAGAGACCAGTCCTTGTTCGGTTTGCTCATAGGCTAATATTTCATAAAGATCAGCTTTACCGGCTTTCATCATGCGCATGAAGCCTAGTATGTTTTCGTCTTCTGGTTGTAACCAAACTCCTTCAATAGATTGGCCTTCAGGAGTAGTAGCTTTCCAATGGCCTTGAATAAAGGCTACATCTGCAACAGAGCCGCCATTTGGTTGAGTTTGGCCGAAGGTTTTAGGCAAAAAGCCAATAAATAGCAACAGAAAAGCGTAAGTGTGTCTCATAGTAATTAATTAATAATGAAATAATTTAAGGAATTTAAATATACATATTCATTTTAATTACCAGTAGAATTTGGTAATAATGACAAATACAATGAAACCAGATCTTCCCATTCTTTTTCCAGAGTAACGTTGGGTCTTGATTGCCCTGCCCGGTTATACCAGTAATCAGCATTCCACACATCTCCCTCTTTTCTGTGTAGATAGGCATGTACGTGAGCAGACTGTTTATCGCTTAGGTGATCTATCAGATCGTGTGCTGTTTTCCAGTCACCTTTTCCCTCATGCCAAAGCGCCTGCAAATGTGCAGGCAAACCTGAAGGTATCTCTCCGCTACTTAAAAAATCTTTAAAATACTTAATCTCAATTGATTTCATAATTAGATCAATTTTACTGTCTTTATTTTATAGCTGCAATTAGCTTTGCTTCCGTACATATTTGGTTAGAATAACAATCAGCTGACCTTCAACACGGCCTTCTATTTGCTCCTTATTATCATCAACTAATTTAATGTTTTTCACCACTGTTCCAAGTTTTGCGCTTAGACTGGATCCTTTAACATCAAGTGTTTTTATAATCACTACTGTATCTCCGTTTTCCAGCACATTATTATTAGAATCCTTATGGAATTCCACTTCAGAATCATTTTCGTGATCACCGGTTGCTTTGGCCCAAGCCAAAGTTTCATCATCAAGATACATCATATCCAGATTATCAATTGCCCAGCTTTCCTGCCTTAATCTGTTTAACATGCGCCAGCTCACTACCTGTACTCCTGGAACCTCACTCCACATACTTCCACTAAGGCACTGCCAGTGTTTGCTGTCTAATACCTCTTTTTTTTCAATCTGTGCTAAACACTTTCCGCATGTTACAACACATTCTTCTGCTGTATTTTGAGTTTGAGGGGGAACCTCATAGATGCTAAGATTGGCCTCAGATCCACATAATTCACACTTATTCTCACTTCTTTCAAGTAGCTGTTCTTCCAGTTTCATATTCATACAAGAAAGGCCATTTTGTATTACAAAATGGCCTTTCTTGTTCGAAATGAAATAGGTTTTCTTTATTTTGTTTTATATAATGAAGCACGCAAAGCTGCTACATCTTCACTTGAAATATATTCATCGTAGGTCATCATCTTATCAATTGTTCCGTTAGGAGTTAATTCAATGATTCGGGTCGCTACAGATTCAGTTAATGCGTGATCTCGTGAGGTAAACAATGCTGTTCCTTTAAAATCTTTTAAACCATTGTTTAATGCAGTAATAGATTCAAGGTCAAGGTGATTGGTCGGCTCATCAAATAACAATAGATTCGCGTGTCTTAACATCATTTGCGAGAACATACAACGCATTTTTTCACCACCTGATAATACCTTTACATTTTTAAGTACCTCTTCTCCGGAGAAAAGCATTCTGCCAAGGAAACTTCTTACAAACTGTTCATCCTGATCTGTCCCTGAATATTCACGAAGCCAGTCAACCAAATTCTCATCCTTACCTGCAAAATATGGAGTGTTGTCATTTGGAATGTCGGCAACGTTAATGGTTACTCCAAATTTAAACTCACCTGTATAGTTTTTCTCACGTCCGGTTAATACATTGTAGAATGCAGTGGTAGCAAGACTGTTTTGAGAAAGAACAGCGATCTTATCACCTTTATTTACCATGAAGTTGATGTTTCTAAACATCACATCGCCATTTAAAGTGCAAGAAAGATTTTCTACCTGTAAAATCTGATCTCCGGCTTCTCTGCCAAGATTATTAAACAGAATGGCAGGATATTTTCTGCTTGAAGCTTTAATCTCAGAGATATCTATTTTATCTAAAGCTTTTTTACGTGAAGTTGCTTGTTTTGACTTAGATGCATTGGCACTAAAGCGCTGAATAAATTCCTGAAGTTCTTTAACTTTCTCCTCCAGTTTTTTATTCTGATCACTACGTTGTTTTAAAGCAAGTTGACTAGATTCGTACCAGAAAGTGTAGTTACCCGAGTAAATACTCATTTTGCTGAAATCGATATCAACTATGTGCGTACAAACTGCGTCTAAAAAGTGCCTGTCGTGAGATACAACCAATACAATATTTTGATAATCAGCAAGGAAGTTTTCGAGCCATGCAATCGTGTCGATATCCAAATCGTTGGTAGGCTCATCCAGTAATAAGATGTCCGGATTTCCAAATAAAGCCTGAGCCAATAAGACACGCACTTTTTGGTTACCATCAAGTTCTTTTAACTGTTTGTAATGGTGTTCTTCTTTAATACCTAAGTTACTAAGCATGGTGGCGGCATTGCTTTCCATGTTCCATCCATCCATTTCGGCAAATCTATTTTCCAGTTCGCCTGCACGCTCACCATCTTTATCAGAGAAGTCCTCTTTTAAATAGATCGCATCTTTTTCCTTCATGATTTCGTACAATTCCTTGTGGCCCATCATTACAGTTTCAATTACACTAAATTCATCAAACTCATAGTGGTTTTGTTTTAAAACGGCCATTCGTTCTCCAGGAGTAAAAGCTACACTACCGGTAGTTTGGTTTACTTCGCCAGAAAGAATTTTAAGAAATGTTGATTTACCAGCCCCGTTGGCGCCAATTACACCATAGCAGTTGCCATGATTAAATTTTAGGTTAACATCTTCGAATAAAGTGCGTTTTCCGTAACGGAGTGATAAATTTGAAACTGAAATCATATTGCTGAAAAATAAGCTGCAAAGGTAGGCATTATTTATAAAATCATTAAGACTTTTAGCGATCTGCCGGATGTCTGGTGGTTTTATATAAGTTTAAGGTTCAAAATTTCTAAATTAGAAAATCAGATACTGATTTAAAATAATTAATGTGAATAAGGAAGAGTTAATAGCAAGGCTTAGTACGTCAATGGAGTTTCAGATGGTGACTAATTTAACTGGTATTATTGAAAGTAATGATCTAAAAATAACCGACTTACTGGATATTAGTTTTCATAGGAAAAAAGAAGTTGCTTTTAGGGCCGCCTGGATGTTAGAATATTTGATGACACACAAGCCTGATCTGTTTGTGGGTTATATCCCAGAGCTTATATCATTATTGGCGAAACAGAAGAACCCTTCGGCGATGAGGCATTACGCTAAGATTATTGCTTTACTGACAGACAGAAAGGCTCATCATGTATATAAAGATAAGGCTGTAACAACAGATTTTGAACCTGTTATTGATATTTTGTTTACCTGGCTTGTAGATACAGAGGTGCTTGTAGCTACCAAAGTGCACTGTATGCAAACCCTGGCAAATCTGGCACCTCGTTACGATTGGATTAAAGACGAGCTGCTAGAGACAATAGATTATCTGGTTGATATCGAAAGTGTTGCGTTTTTTGGCAGAGCCAAGCAAATTAGAAAGCAATTAAAGAAGATTCGGCAGAAAGTTTAATACTAAAACTATTACACGGCGCAAACATTTCCATTGGGCTTAAATTCTATTTTTGCCATTTATGTGCTATAGTTAAAAAATTAGCATAACATTTGGAAGAGATATTGGAATGGAACAAGAAATAGAAATTTTAAGCAGGATTATTAAACGTAGGCGGAGCATTTTTCCGGTGAGTTATACTAATCAGGAGGTGCCGGTTAAGGTTATACAGCAAATTTTGGAAAGTGCTAACTATGCACCTACACATAAATTAACACAACCCTGGCGTTTCATTGTTTTCAGAAATGAGGGGAAAACTAAGTTTGGTAAAGAGCTAGCCCGCTTGTATAAAAAAACTACACCAGTTCATCAGTTTTTGCAAAAGAAATATGATAGCATTCTTGAAAAGGCAGAACAAGCCAGCTGCATAATTACATTAAATGTCGAATTGCATTCAGACAAGGTACCCGAATGGGAGGAGCTTGCAGCTCTAGCCTGTGCAGTTCAGAACATGGCGCTTACTGCCGAGGCCTTAAATGTTGGCGCATACTGGAGTTCACCGGGAATGATTGCAGATCTGAAGGATTATCTTAACTTAGGGGAACAGGAGAAATGTTTTGGGCTTTTTTATATGGGATACCATAACGAGGAACCCAGAGATGCAATTCGTACTCCTATTGAAGAAAAGATTAAATGGATAGAATCGTAATTTATGCAGGATATTAAAGAAACACTATATCGACTTTGTTTAAATTTTATAGAGCAAAGAATTCAGACTGCTGAAGTTGCATTGCAACAGGCGCGCGAAGCTAGTAATGATGATACTAAAAGCAGCGCCGGAGATAAGTATGAAACCAGCAGAGAAATGATGCAGCAGGATATTGATCGAAACAAGCGTCTTTTAATCGATGCTCAGGATAATCTAAGATTGTTAAAAAGTATTGAGATAAATCCTGAGTCTGAAATTGTAAGACATGGCAGTTTGGTGTATACCAACAACGGGAGTTTTTACATTAGTGTTAGCGCGGGTCAGCTAACGCTTGATGGTAAGGCTATTTTTGCTATTTCCCCTTCATCTCCCATAGGCAAATTGCTTTTGGATAAGAAGAAAGGGGATGCGTTTAGTTTTAATGATAAGAAATTTGTTGTTGAGGCAGTTGCCTAAACT
>NZ_JBFTIZ010000064.1:1015-16644 GCF_056395165.1 Pedobacter sp. 10L46_2 | reverse complement strand
ATTTCTATGGTTCACCTGATGCTACCTATAAAATAGCAGCATTAGATTTGGGTATCAAGAAAAACATTTTACGCAACTTCGACGACAGGGATATTTATGTTCAGGTTTTCCCTGCTAAAACTACTTTCGAGGAAATGGACAAATGGGGTGCTGATGGTTATTTTATTTCTAATGGACCTGGTGATCCTTCGGCAATGCCGTATGCTATTGAAACTGTTACAAAAATATTAGCTGCTGACAAACCTCTTTTTGGAATATGCTTAGGGCATCAATTACTTGCAGAAGCAAATGGAATTGGCACCATGAAAATGTTCAACGGCCACAGGGGCTTAAATCATCCAGTTAAAAATATCATTAAAAATCATTGCGAAGTAACTTCACAAAACCATGGTTTTGGAGTTATCCCTGAAGATGTTAGAAAATCAGAAAAGGTAGAGATTACCCACATTAATTTAAATGATCAGTCTATAGAAGGTATCCGTATGAAAGGCAAAAAAGCATTTTCAGTTCAATACCACCCTGAATCATCTCCAGGCCCACATGATTCACGTTACCTTTTCGACGACTTTATAAGTATGATTAAGAACGAATTGGCCTGGTAATATTCACCGGTTCAAAATTATCATTTTACCGACATTTTAGAAGGTTTAGCAGAATAGCGTTTTCTATTCCTCTAAACCTTCTTACATTTATAACATGGATAAAACAAATGCCATTATCAGTGTAAAAGAACTGGTAAAAAAGTATGACGATTTCACTGCTGTGCAAGGCATTAGCTTTGAAGTTTATGAAAATGAAATATTTGGTCTTTTAGGGCCAAATGGGGCAGGAAAAACCACCACACTTGAAATTATCGAGACCCTTCGCGAAAAAACTTCAGGAGAGATTATTGTTGATGGCTATTCTGTAGACAAAGATGCCAACAAAATTAAAAGGATTATAGGCGTACAATTACAGGCAGCCGGTTATTACCCAAACCTAAATCTGGTTGAGTTAATGGAATTGTTTTCTGGTCTGTATGGCGTAGACATCAAACCGATGGAAATGCTTGAAAAGGTAAATCTTCAGGACAAAGCAAAAGCTAAATATAAAGCGCTGTCAGGCGGACAGAAACAGCGTTTTTCTATAGCCACAACACTTATTAACTCTCCTAAAATTATTTTCCTTGATGAACCTACTACCGGATTAGATCCTCAGGCACGCCGAAATTTATGGGATTTAATTATTGATATAAGAAATAACGGAACAACAGTAGTGATCACCACACACTATATGGACGAAGCAGAACAACTTTGTGATCGTGTTGCTTTTGTTGAACGTGGAGAGATCATCGCTTTAGATACGCCTGATAATCTGATAGACAATCTGATCAATAGTGGTTTTGAACGTACTAAAGAAGTTAAAAAGGCCAACCTCGAGGACGTTTTCATAAACCTGACAGGCAAAGAATGGCGCGAGGATAATTAATAAAGAACATGAGCAAACCTTACAATAATACTAAAGCTACGCTGGCCCTTGCAAAAGCAAGTTTCCGTTCTATTATGCGCAGCCCTTCAGCAGTTGTTTTTACACTTGCTTTTCCACTAATCTTCATTCTTGTTTTCGGCTTTTTAGGACGCGGAGGTGTTAAGGTTGACTTAGCCATTGCGTCAGGATCGGATTTACAAAATCCTATTATTAAAGCACTGGAACAAATCAGTGTTGTTCATATCATAAAGGATAAAGATCCTGCGGAATTAAAAACAGGACTTGAGAAAGGAAATATAGACGCTGTTATTAACGTTCAAAAAAACACTGAGGATAATACACCGGCTTACCTTGCCAATGTTCAATACACATCTGCTTCTTTAGACAAAGGAACTATACTTAAATCGGTGTTAAACAACCTGATGTATACTTTAAATTCAAAAGATGTAAAACCTACCATTGCGCAATTAAATGAAAGTACTGTTCAGGGTAGAATTTACCGCACCATTGATTTTATCCTGCCCGGACAACTTGGCTTTTCTTTATTAAGCACAGGTGTATTTGGAACAGCATTTGTATTTTTCAGTTTAAGACAAACCTTAGTTATTAAACGCTTCTTTGCAACACCGGTTAGCAGGGCAAGTATTGTATTTGGCGAAGGTATTGCAAGAATAGGTTTTGCGCTTTGTGGTGCAGTATTTATTATACTTATTGGCCATTTCTTTTTCCATTTCACCTTAATTCACGGTATCATCACGGTGTTGAATATGCTTTTACTTGCAATTATGGGCCTCATCGTTTTTATGGGCTTTGGTTTTGTAGTTTCCGGAATAGCAAAAAGCGAAAGTACTATACCCCCGATTTCAAATATTATAACATTGCCTCAATTTCTGCTGTCAGGCACTTTCTTTTCTATAGATGCATTTCCATCATGGCTTCAACCAATAAGTCGTGCATTACCTTTAACTTACCTTAATGATGCCATGAGAAAGGTAGCTTTTGAGGGAGCTGGCTTATGGGATGTAAAACATCAGATTCTTATTATGATAATTTGGGGCATCGGCGTATATGCCGTTGCTGTTAAGGTGTTTAAGTGGGAGTAATCCTCTGACAATCTGTACTTTTTCCTAGGAAAATTGAATAATTGTTTTTAAATTTCATTATAAAAACAAACATTCTTCTATTAATTTATTAACCAGGTAGTAAGAAAACCAAACCTTCATTACCACTAAACTAAATTAAACTCGTATGAAAAAACTAGCAGCAGAATTTATCGGTACATTTTGGCTCGTACTTGGCGGTTGCGGTAGCGCCGTTTTAGCCTGTAATTATCCAGGTGCAGGCATTGGCTTTGCAGGGGTAGCACTCGCCTTCGGACTAACAGTAGTAACTATTGCTTATGCTCTTGGTCATATTTCCGGGGCACATCTAAACCCGGCAGTTTCAATTGGTTTATGGATCGGCGGACGCTTTGATGGAAAGGATTTGGTGCCCTACATTATTTCACAGGTTCTTGGCGGTATTGTGGCTGCGGGTGTGTTATACGTTATCGCTACTGGAAATGGCAATCCTATTGGTGGATTTGCTTCCAATGGCTATGGAGATTTATCACCCGGAAAATATAGTATGACAGCAGCGTTGGTTACCGAAGTGGTAATGACCTTCATTTTTTTAATCATTATATTAGGTGCAACAGATGACAGAGCTCCCAAAGGATTTGCCGGATTAGCGATTGGCCTTGGGCTAACATTAATACACCTGATCAGCATACCTGTAACCAATACTTCAGTTAATCCTGCAAGAAGTACAAGCCAGGCGCTTTTTGTTGGCGGTGAAGCACTAAGTCAGCTTTGGTTATTTTGGGTTGCACCTATAGTTGGTGCCATTTTAGCCGGAATAGTTTATAAAGCTATCTTTGCGGCTAAGAGCGAAACTACATAAACTTAACTGACTAAAAAACAATACAATAACAGCAAAACAATTAAATATTCACCAATGAAAAAGTCGTAATTAAATTAATTACGACTTTTTTGCGTTTAATTTTTAACTTTGGATATCGCCTTAGTAATTGTAAATTTTACACTAAGGGTTATTTACAAATAAAAACCAATAAAAATGAGTTTAATAATTGATGTTCATGCGCGGCAAATACTTGACTCCCGCGGCAATCCTACGATCGAAGTAGATGTAATTACAGAAACTGGTATCCTTGGTCGTGCGGCAGTACCATCAGGAGCTTCTTCTGGTATGCACGAAGCTGTGGAGTTAAGAGATGGTGATAAAAAAGTTTACTTAGGTAAAGGTGTTTTAAAGGCCGTTGCCAATGTGAATGATAAAATTGCTGATGAATTAAAAGGTATTGACGTATTTGAACAAAATGCTATCGATAGCTTAATGATCAAGCTTGATGGAACAGAAAACAAAGGAAATCTTGGTGCTAATGCTATTTTAGGTGTTTCTTTAGCGGTTGCTAAAGCTGCAGCTCAAGAAAGTCGTCAGCCTTTATACCGTTATATTGGAGGTGTTAATGCTAACATTCTGCCTATCCCGATGATGAACATCGTAAACGGTGGTTCTCACTCTGATGCTCCTATCGCTTTTCAGGAATTTATGATCATGCCTGTTGGCGCATCTTCATTCTCTGAAGCGTTAAGATGGGGAACAGAAGTATTTCACAACTTAAAAGCTATTTTGCATGACAGAGGTCTTTCAACAGCTGTAGGTGACGAAGGTGGATTTGCTCCAACTTTTGATGGTACTGAAGATGCCGTTGAAACCATTATTAAAGCTATTGAAAAAGCAGGTTACAAAGCTGGTGAGCAAATCTTTTTAGCATTTGACTGTGCTGCTTCTGAGTTCTATAAAGATGGTAAATACGACTACACTAAATTTGAAGGTGATAAAGGAGCTATCCGCACAAGTGCTGAGCAAGCTGATTATCTCGCATCTTTAACCGAAAAATATCCAATTATCTCTATTGAAGATGGAATGGATGAAAACGATTGGGATGGCTGGAAAATGTTAACTGATAAAATTGGCGATAGAGTTCAGCTTGTAGGTGATGATTTGTTTGTTACAAATGTAACTCGCTTGCAATCGGGAATCGACAAAAAAACGGCTAATTCAATCTTAGTGAAAGTAAATCAGATTGGTTCATTAACTGAAACCATCAATGCTGTTTCTTTAGCTCAAACTAATGGCTATACCTCAGTAATGAGTCATAGAAGTGGTGAAACTGAAGATACTACCATTGCAGATCTTGCAGTTGCATTAAACTGTGGTCAGATTAAAACAGGTTCAGCTTCTCGTTCAGACAGGATTGCAAAATACAATCAATTGTTACGTATTGAAGAAGAATTAGGTGCTGCAGCACGTTTTATTGGTAAAGATTTCAAATTCCTAAAGAAATAAATATCTTATATATATACTTTAAGATAAAATTTCAATAACAAACAACCCCATTACCCAGAAGTATTGGGGTTGTTTGTTAATATCAATTACCAGGCTCATACAACATTAAATTTTCAATTATTGTAGAAATCTTTTCATAAGGATATTTATGAGCTAGAAAATAATGTCCGGCATTAATATCCGCATCCCATCGATTAGATCCATCTTTATATACGATAAACTTCCCTGGACCGTTTACATAAAAATATTTTTCTGGATTTCTGACTGCACATAAAACTGCTGTTTGATCCCAAGATGGCCTATTGCTTAGTAGATTTTTATCATAAGTTGCTAAGTTATATTGATATGCCCATGCGGCAGGATTTTTACTAATATTTTGCTTTGCCACTTTTCCACCTGTAAGTATCTTATCTCCAATTTCAAAACCACTCAGCAATATCGGTTTCGGCCATCTACTAAAAGCTTCATAAGCCGCTTCCTTATGTTCATTTACATTAAATTCAACCCCATTTGGTATAATTCCAGCCATCGCGACCCAATTTTTCACTTTCTTTTTAACAAGGTCCATTCCCGAAAGGTTGGAAAATTTATCGGGCTTTGAGTTGAGAAGCTCTGCTATATTAGAGGTAAAGCCAACTGTAACTATCGTTACGCTATTGTCTTCCTGCCTGGCCAATACTTTTCGATAAACTTCTAAAGCATTGGGATATTCAGTGGGCTTTTTCTTAAGAAAATGTAAAACCAGCGAATCATTCCAATTATTATGGGCTATGAAGCCCGGGGCTTTTGCAGATGCTATGCCTATCGGAATATTGGGTTTGCCAAAATATTGATTAAAAATTTCTATAGTCGGTGCAACAGAAGCATGGCTATCACTGGATACTGTAGCAAGTATCTCACATTCGCCTTTAGCAGCCAATGCGTGCAAAACTGTTATTGCGCCTACATCATCAAAATCTGGCCCCATATCTGTGTCGAAGATGATCCTAGGTTTTCTATCCGCTTTCCCGTGTTCAACGATAAAGCCACAAAAAATGCAAAACACCAATAACGAGCAGAGAATTACTTTCATACATATATTAATTAACCTCCATACAATATCTGATCTTTTATCTAATACCTTACTATTGAAACACATAAATTACGACCAGCTAAAACCAACATGTTAATAAGTGGATAATACCCATTTGAATAAAAGGCAAAGGTTTTAAATCTTCGGGTGTTATTTTATATATTTGTCCATATGAATCGTTTTCTAGAACTTTTACGTAACAAATACTTCCTGAGCGTAGCTGCATTCGTTGTATGGATGTTATTTTTCGATAAAAACGATGTAATAGCACAATACGAATACAGATCGCAAGTAAGCAAGCTTCAGGAGGAAAAGGATTTTTATGTAAAGGAAATTGCTAAGGTCAAGAAAGATCTTAACGAATTAAATACAGATCTAAATACAGCAGAGAAATTTGCCCGCGAAAAGTACTTTATGAAAAAAGATAATGAAGACGTTTTTGTGATCATCAATGAAGCCCCAAAAGACTAATAGCCGAATTTAGGCAACGTAACTTTATATCTTACCACTACTATTCTTATTGTAAAAATAAACGCAATTACGGTAACCTTTGCCAGGTCTTCTTTCAAGTTAAAATATAGAAGAGTAAAATATAATATTCCTCCCATAATGCAGGCGGTGGCATAAACTTCTTTTCTGAATATTACAGGGATGGTATTTAATAGCGTATCTCTTATTATACCTCCAAAGCATCCTGTAATGGTACCTAGGGCGATACAAATACCCGGACTTAAACCAAAAATAATTCCTTTCTGAATACCCAGCATTGTAAAAAGACCAAGCCCTAAAGAATCGAACAAAAAAAGAGTTACTTTAAATTTCTTGATATGTGTTTTAAAAAAGACCGTAGCAATTGAGGTCAGCAAGATCAACAAGCAATAATTTACATCCCTCATCCATGCAACAGGAGTATCCCCTAGCAACAAATCGCGCACGGTTCCTCCACCAATAGATGTTACAAAAGCGATGATAAGTACCCCGAAAGGATCTAATCTTCTTTGCATGGCTGCAAAAGAGCCAGATATCGCAAAAGAGATAGTCCCCAAGATCTCAATGGCATCCATGGTATTTATTTGCATACTTTGCGCTTAAATTTCTCCGTTTCTTTTTCTTAAAAACCACTCCAGGGTTAGCAACATAACTATCAATGCAAACACCCACTTAAAGTTAATCAATTCCTCATATTTACGGTCTTCGTAACTCAGGGTTTTTACCTGTTCATTGGCTTCAATATCTTTTAAAATCTGCGATAAGTTCTGCGGCATATACATCTTACCGCCCGTTTGCATAGCCATTGTATTAAGCAGCTGATGATTTGCGATAGTTAGCTGATATTCTGCAACAAGTGTATTTACATAAAAAACTCCTTGCGCAGTGTGTTTTTTACCCCCAAGGTTAGTTGTGGCTGTATAAGTATAATTTCCTGCAGGCAACATCCCTGCATCAAGCTGATAGGCTGTTTCTGTTCTGGAGAATAGAAAATTATAGACCTTCCCCTCTTCATTCTTTATTTGAATACTCACATCCGGTGTATTTACCGAAACATAACTATCATTATAAAGACCTGCATTAATCGGCACATTTTCATTTTCATCAAAAGTGTTCTTGGCAGTGTAAACTTTAAACTTACGCCTATCATCCTTTGCAGAAACATATTGGACAGCATTTGAAATTAAAGTATTAAAAGCATTTGACTTCTGATCATTTTGAGCCTCTCCCAACCTCCAACGCCATATGCCTTCTCCTATTAAATAACCTGCTTTTTTCCCCTCGGCGTTCATAAAAAACAATTGTGGCGATTCAGTCTTGATCTTGCCTATTCGCTGTTTTAAAGCCACTAATGCCGTTCCGTTTATTCTTACCTCCCCAAAAGGAGCTTGAAGAGGATCAAATCCTTCAATTTGTTTATCGAATGTCGCGCTCATTTCAAAGGCAGTAAATCCAGTATTAGCAACAGCAAAAGCCTCTTGCAAAGTATTATTGCTTCCATTAAAATTTACAGCACTTTGCATCTTATTAAACGCGTACAAATTACTTTGAGCGCCCAAGATGTACCACAACGGCACATTACTTTGCTGAACCTTATTAATAAATGTACCCCCGTCATTTTGAAGAGCCGGAAACTGGTACAGAATAATTAAACTATAGTCCTTTGGATTAATCACACTCAGATCGTCTCCCAAAGCAATTTTCAAATCATAATGTTTGTTTATGGAAATGGCCTGTTTTAATGCTGCAATGTCGGGGTGCGGGCCAGCAGAGGCAATCAATATTTTTTGCCTTGCATCAATTACCTCAATAAAAATACTTTGTGCGTTGTTACGTTCAGATATCTCATTTTTTAACGGGCTGAGTTGAATGGTATATTTTTGAAGTCCTAACCTCGAAGCCTTTAACTTAATAGGAATATTCTTTACAAATGCATTTGAATTAATCTGAATCTGCTCATCGTAAATCTTTTTTCCTCCCTCCATAACTAAAACCCTCGACATTTCACCCTTACTTTCAAAGGCTTGTACCTGAACCTCAAGCGTAAATTCATTATCAAGATAAACCAGGCTGTTGTGATTTACGTTCGAAATCATTAAATCCTTTTTCGGAATCGTATCCCCCAATGCAATGGTATAAACCGGAGCTTTAAGTTTGTTTAAATCATAAAGTGGGCTTCCCCCGCGATTAAAAATACCATCTGAGGCCAAAATAACTGACCCCACATTCCGATTTAATAATTCATCGTTTAACTGATTGATGAACTTCGAAGCGTTACTTACCTGCCCCTTATTTTTGAAATCATAGCCGGATTTCACGCTGTCACTGAAATTATAGACTTTAACTTCATACTTTTCCGACAGCTTATCGGCTAAGGCCTGCATGTCCTTCTCATACTGTTGCTTATTAAAGCCATTAGGTTCAATAGCTCCAACCGACAGTGAATTATCCTGCCCAATAACAATAACAGGTTTTTCGAGATTATACGAGACGCTTCTTACCAAAGGAAAGAATAGCAATGCAGTTATTACCGTTACTGCAACGGTGCGTATAACGAACAATCCATAACGCAGCCGTTTATCTAAATGTTCCGTTTTACGGTACAATAACCAGGCGAAAAGAATACCTGCAAGCAAGCATCCCAGTAAAGCCAATAAAATGTATAAGCTAAAAGAATCGTTCATACGTATTTGGGTAAAGATGCTAAATTTTAAAATGCTCGCACAATTTTATATAAGTTTGTTCATAGTAAAACTAACGCCTTACAATGAAAAGCTATTTTTACATTATTCTTCTAATGATTATGTCTACATCCTTACTGGCCCAATCTAATTTCAAAGCACAGCAATTAACATTTGAGCGCGTGAAACAAGCCTATGGTGAGAAGTGGAATAGCCTGCAAAAAGAGCTTAAAAAAGATCAAATAACCGGAAAGTTCAGTTTATATATAGCCGCTTATAAAGCTGAAAGAAAGTTAGAGATTTGGTTAAAAGAGAATAACCAAAAACAATACAAGTTGTTCAAAGTATACCCCTTTTGTCAGCACTCAGGTGTTCTGGGTCCTAAATTAAAGGAGGGAGATCTGCAAATCCCCGAGGGGTTCTATTACATCACCGCGTTTAATCCTCTAAGCAATTTCCACTTGTCTTTAGGAATAAATTACCCTAACAGTATTGATTTGCTAAGAAGTGCGAATGAAAAACCGGGCAGCGACATTTACATTCATGGAAAATGTGAAACTGTTGGATGTATTCCTATAACAGACGACAAGATAAAAGAGGTTTATGTGCTAGCCACTGAGGCACGAAATGGAGGACAAAATCAAATCCCGGTTCACATCTATCCGTTTAAAATAACTGATACTAATCTCAATAAATACCTGGCACAATTTCCACAACACAAAGCTTTCTGGATAAACCTTCAGCAAGGGTATAATTATTTTGAAAAATACAGGCGAGTGCCACAGGTGATAGAGCTTACTAATGCCTATCAATTTAAATAAAAAGGGGTGCCAGAAATCAATTCCGACACCCCTTGTAGATTTTTATTTTAAGCTTACAGCATTCCGCCGCAAACTGACAATACCTGTCCGGTAACATAAGAACTCATATCAGATGCAAGAAATACGCATGCATTCGCTACATCTTCAGTCTCACCTGCTCTTTTCAAAGGAATACCTTCTTCCCAACCCTGTACTACTTTAGGATCTAACACGTCTGTCATTTCAGTACGGATAAAGCCAGGAGCAATAACATTGGTGCGGATATTACGTGACCCTAATTCCTTAGCCAGCGATTTAGAGAATCCAATTATACCTGCTTTAGACGCAGCATAATTAGCTTGCCCGGCATTTCCTTGAACACCTACTACAGAACTCATGTTAATGATAGATCCCTTGCGTGCTTTCATCATCACCTTAGAAGCCGCCTTAGACACATTAAATACAGATTTCAAGTTTACATTAATTACTTCATCCCAGTTCTCCTCACTCATTCGCATCAATAAACCATCTTTCGTTATACCTGCATTATTTACTACAATGTCTAATGCACCAAAATCAGCTACAATATCATTGATCAGCTTCTCTGCTTCATCAAATTTAGAAGCATCAGAGCGATATCCTTTTACCTTTGTACCAAAACTTTGCAACTCTTGTTCTAAAGCCTCACCCTTTTCTACTGATGATAAATAAGTAAAAGCCACATTAGCTCCATGCTCTGCAAACTTTTCCGCTATTTTGCGGCCAATTCCTTTAGATGCACCTGTAACAAGTGCTGTTTTTCCTTCTAATAACTTCATCTGTATTTCTTGTTTGGTTATATTCAATTAATTATATCAATTATAAAAAGCGATTAGATTGCCGGTTCTTGTTGACTAAGGCAATGAAAACTTCCTAATCCCCAAATAATATCTGTAGAGTCAATTCCTACAACTTTTCTATCCGGAAAAACGCCTCGTATAATTTCTAAAGCTTTTTCATCATTCACATCTCTAAAAGTGGGCACAATTACCGCAGCATTTGCAATATAAAAATTTGCATATGATGCAGGTAACCTGGTATCCTCGTGTATTACCGGCGAAGGCATTGGCAATTTCACAATATTCAAAGGTTTCCCGTTTAATAATCGTAAAGTCTTTAATGTCTCCAGGTTCTCCTGTAACAGCAGATAATTTTCATCCAGAGGATTACTTTCCACAACTGTTAAAACGGTGTCCTCGTTAACAAAACGGGTAATGTCGTCAATATGGCCATCTGTATCATCCCCAACTATTCCATCTCCTAACCACAACACCTGTTCAGCGCCATAAAATTCTTTTAGGTACTCTTCAATCTGCTCCTTATTTAAATGAGGATTTCTGTTTTCATTTAATAAACAAGCCGTTGTTGTAAGTATTGTTCCTGCCCCATTAAATTCAACAGATCCGCCCTCCATCACAATATCAGGATGATAAACAGATAAATTAAAATGTTCAGCTATTTTGGTTGGGATTACGTCATCAAGATCATACGGAGGATATTTGCCCCCCCACGCATTATATCCCCAATCCACAATTGCTTTTTTCCCGGTTGGCTTATTTAATAAAAAAGCCGGTCCATGATCTCTGCACCAGGCATCATTGCTTGGATTAAAATAAAACTCTATCTGAGTTAAATCAGCCCCCACCTTTTCCAATTCAGAAATAGCAAAAGCTTTAGTCTCCTCATTGTTAATATTAATCCTAACTTTTTCACCTGTTGCCACGATTTTAATAAACTGGCAATAAGGTTCATATATAGTTTCAATCTTACCTGGCCATGATTCTTCCTTATGGGGCCAACTTAACCATGTTGCATCATGTTTTTCCCATTCAGCAGGAAAGCTAAAGCCTAATTTTTTCGGACTGCTGTTAAATATTACTTCGTTAAATGATGACATTTTTAAATCTTAATCTTCGTCAATAAATCTTTTAGTAATTGGCTGATAAGAATCTATTCTACGATCTCTTAAGAAGGGCCAATGTTTACGAAAGAAATCAGACTCAGATAAATCTATTTCTACTACTTTAGTTTCTTCATTATCATGTGAACCCAAATAAAGCAATTTACCCTGAGCATTTGTTGCAAAACTTCCACCCCAGAACTTCATGGCTCCATCTTGTTCAAGTCCAACACGGTTTACACTCACCACAGGTACTCCATTGGCAACAGCGTGAGAACGCTGAATAGTCTGCCATGCATTATATTGATCCTTATTTGTTTCCTCATCCTGATCTGTAGCCCAACCTATAGCTGTTGGATAAAACATAATCTCTGCACCCATCAAAGCAGTAATACGTGACGCTTCAGGATACCACTGATCCCAGCAGATTAAGATACCGATTTTAGCAAATTTGGTTTGAAAAACCTTATAACCTAAATCACCCGGAGTGAAGTAAAACTTCTCATAAAAAGCAGGATCATCAGGAATATGCATTTTACGGTACTTGCCAAGATAAGTTCCATCAGCATCTAAAACAGCTGTTGTATTGTGATACAGGCCCGCTGTACGCTTCTCGAATAAAGAAGCAATAATCACTACGCCCAATTCTTTAGCAATGACTTGTAAAGCATCTGTGGAAGGACCGGGAATAGCCTCAGCCAAGTTGAAGTTGTCATAATCTTCAACATCACAAAAGTAAAGGGAAGTAAAAAGTTCTTGCAAACACACAATTTGTGCACCTTTTGCTGCTGCTTCCCTGATTTTTAAAATTGCTTTATCTAAATTTTCTTGTTTATTACTGGTACAGCTCATCTGCACCAATCCAACTTGTACTTTTGCCATTCTTTGTTAACAAATAATTTGACGCAAAGTTAGCCAAAAAAAATAAAAGATAGGAGGCTCAAAACCAGCTATACTTATGAAGCAACGGCATCCCTGTACTCCTGCTGAAGCTCAAAAAGACATTTAGCGCATAAACAACCATCGTGTAATTCGCTAATGTACTGTACCTCATTTAAGTCCAGCTGTACAACACTACACTGGCATTTAGTGTACGAGTTAGCTTTACACTCTATTGGTGTACCACAACGTTCGCAGGGTATGATTTCGTGTTTAGCCATTAACCACAAAGATACAAGATCAGAAACTAATGGCTCCTGATTGCCTGTTAAAAATGACAAATAGAATATTAAACATAAACCTCGTTGCAAATTATATTAAGAATGAAAAAAGAATTTTGTTAGACAATAGTCTAACCAAGTCTAAGAAGAGTCTGACTTGAGTCTGAGGTGAGTCTTATCTGTTTGCATCTCCAACTAGATTCCTACATGGTTAAATTCAGGATGAGGAAGCACAAAAAAAGAGCAGGTATTTGGTACCTGCTCTTTAAATATATTAATTATTAAATTATTATTAACCTGAACAGCTGATGCATCCTTCTTCCATTGAACAAACCGGTCCTTCAACAATCTCTTCGGCACTTTGTTCAATATGCTCAGGAATTACAGGCTCCATGTTTTTACCTGCCTGGTTCTCTACTGTAAATTTAACAGCTTGAGAGGCTGCTTGAGTACGTAGATAATACATACCAGTTTTCAATCCTTTTTTCCAAGCATAGAAATGCATTGAAGTTAATTTAGAAGTATTTGGTGCATTAATGAATAAGTTTAGAGATTGAGACTGGCAAATGTAAGCACCTCTGTCGGCAGCCATATCAATAATGCTACGCATTTTTATTTCCCAAACTGTTTTGTACAATTCTTTAATATAGTCAGGAATCTCAGCAATCTCCTGAATAGAACCGTTAGCTAAAATAATTCTGTCTTTCATAGCTGGGGTCCATAAACCTAAAGCTACAAGGTCTTTTAATAAGTGTTTATTAACAACAATAAACTCACCGCTCAATACCCTTCTGGTATAGATATTAGAAGTATATGGTTCAAAACACTCATTGTTACCCAAAATCTGCGAAGTAGAAGCTGTAGGCATTGGCGCAACCAGCAATGAATTGTAAACACCATCTTTAACCACTTTTTCGCGCAAAGTTTCCCAATCCCATCTTCCACTATCTGGTTTCACATTCCAAAGATCGAATTGGAATTTACCTTCAGATAAAGGAGATCCTTTAAATGTTTGGTAAGGGCCGTTTTTAACTGCAAGGTCATGAGAAGCAGTCATTGCAGCAAAATAAATTGTTTCAAAGATTTCTTTGTTCAATTCACGCGCACCTTCACTTTCAAAAGGCAAACGCATTAAAATAAACGCATCGGCTAAACCTTGTACACCTAAACCAATTGGTCTGTGGCGCATGTTTGAATTTCTAGCTTCTTCTACCGGATAATAGTTATAATCGATAATCTTGTTCAGGTTTAAAGTAGCCTGATAAGTAACATCATATAATTTTTGGTGATCAAATTCACCATTAATTACATATCTAGGTAGAGCTAAAGATGCAAGATTACAAACTGCAACTTCATCTTTAGATGTATACTCAATAATTTCAGTACAAAGGTTAGAGCTCTTAATTGTACCCAGATTTTGCTGATTAGATTTGCTATTCGCAGCATCTTTATATAACAAATAAGGTGTACCGGTTTCAATTTGCGAATCAAGGATAGCAAACCATAATTCCTGAGCTTTTATAGTTTTACGAGCTCTTCCTTCTTTTTCATAACGCTCATATAAAGCATCAAACTCTTCGCCAAAGCAATCAGCTAAGCCTGGTGCTTCATGCGGACAGAATAAGCTCCAATCGCCATTCTCTTCCACACGCCTCATGAACAAATCACAAACCCACAGTGCATAGAACAAATCACGCGCACGCAATTCTTCTTTACCGTGGTTTTTGCGCAAGTCTAAGAAGCTCAATACATCAGCATGCCAAGGCTCTAAATAAATTGCAAAAGCACCTTTACGCTTACCTCCACCTTGATCTACATAACGCGCGGTATCGTTAAATACCTTTAGCATTGGTACAATACCATTACTTGTTCCGTTAGTACCACCAATGTAAGATCCGGTAGCACGAATGTTATGGATACTTAAACCAATACCACCGGCACTTTGAGAGATCTTAGCTGTTTGTTTCAATGTATCATAAATACCTTCAATGCTATCATCCTGCATAGTTAACAAGAAGCACGACGACATTTGAGGTTTAGGAGTAGCAGCATTAAATAAGGTTGGCGTAGCATGAGTAAACCAACGCTCGCTCATCAGGTTATACGTAGCTATAGCACTTTCAATATCACCTTTATGGATCCCCACAGACACACGCATAAATAAATGCTGAGGACGTTCAACTATCTGTCCGTCTACCTTTAACAAGTAAGATTTCTCGAGTGTTTTGAACCCGAAATAATCAAACCCAAAATCTCTGTCATATATAATTGTGCTGTCAAGCGTGTCAGCATTTTCTTTAATTACTTCCCAAACATCATCAGCAATAAGAGAGGCTGATTTACCTGTTTTAGAGTCAATATAGTTATACAACATCTCCATCGTTTTAGAGAAAGATTTAGTTGTATTCTTATGAAGGTTAGATACAGCAATACGTGAAGCAAGCAAAGCATAATCCGGATGTTTGGTTGTCAAAGAGGCTGCGGTTTCAGCTGCAAGGTTATCCAATTCAGATGTTGTAACCCCATCATATAAACCTTCAATCACTTTCTTGGCTACATCTATCGGATCTACAAGTTCAGCGTTAAAACCATAGCATAACTTTTCAATAC
>NZ_JBFTIZ010000064.1:0-986 GCF_056395165.1 Pedobacter sp. 10L46_2 | reverse complement strand
TTTATGGTGCATATTGGGTTTGTGATGAGCAACCCCAGCATCGGCACCGAATTAATTATTTATTTATATTACTTATCGCCTAACCCGATAAGTTTTAAAAATCATCGTCTAAAGAGAAAGCCGCAGCTTTATCTTCTGTAGAGGTTAATACACCACTTTTCTGGTAATCACCAACTCTTTTTTCAAAGAAATTCGTTTTACCTTGTAGTGATATCATCTCCATAAAATCAAATGGGTTGGTTGCATTATAGATTTTAGTATAACCAAGCTCTTGCACCCATCTGTCTGCAACAAACTCAATGTACTGCGACATTAGCTTTGCATTCATTCCAATCAGTGCCACAGGTAAGGCATCTGTAATAAATTCTTTTTCTATTTCTACAGCATCCTTAATGATACCGTGAACTTGTTCTTCAGTAAGCTTATTCTTAAGCATACCATACAACAAACAAGCAAATTCGCAATGTGAACCCTCATCTCTGGAGATCAGCTCATTACTGAATGTTAAACCTGGCATTAACCCTCGTTTCTTTAACCAGAATATAGAGCAGAAACTTCCGCTAAAGAAAATACCCTCAACAGCTGCAAAAGCTACCAAACGTTCAGCAAAATTACCACCTTCTATCCAGCGTAATGCCCATTCCGCTTTTCTCTTAACACAGGGAACAGTCTCTATTGCGTGGAACAACCTATCCTTTTCATCAGGATCTTTTATATAAGTATCAATTAACAATGCATATGTTTCTGAGTGGATGTTTTCCATCATGATCTGGAACCCGTAAAAGCAACGTGCTTCAGGCAACTGAACTTCACTCATAAAATTTACTGCAAGGTTTTCGTTTACAATACCATCACTTGCAGAGAAGAAAGCCAAAATATGAGAAATAAAATGTCTCTCCCCGTCATTTAGGTTATCCCAATGTTTCTGGTCATCAGAAAGATCAATTTCTTCTGCCGTCCAAAAACTAGCCTCACTCTTTTTATAC
>NZ_JBFTIZ010000063.1:0-27971 GCF_056395165.1 Pedobacter sp. 10L46_2 | reverse complement strand
GAATAACGTGGGTACATTCCTTGTCAGCAGTTTTGAAGGAACATGAACATCTGTATGCTTAGCCATTCCGTCCGTAAATGCTAAATCAGGGTTGTGACATGAGGCACAGCTTCTTGTGCCGGTGCCGGATAACAATGGATCATAAAAAAGTCTTTTCCCTAACCCCACTTTAGCACCTGTTATGCGATATTCAGGGCCTGGTGAAAATGCATCTACATTAAACGCATCCGAATCAAATAATGTCCTTACCTCCTGCCTAAGCATCCGGTTATATTTAATTTTATCGCCCGGTAAATTCTGCTCCAACTGTGCTATCCCGGCGCTGATCTCGTTCCCAAAGCTTGTAATAAATGTAGCTCTGTCGAAGGAATCAAAATCAGGGTTATGATTAAGATATGCTATTGAGCCATTCAGATCCTGCAATAAAGTCGTTTTTTCCTTTTTGCTGATATATAAATAAAGGATATCCCGCAGACTTTTTAGGGATTCGGACGATTCTTTCATACTGTTCAAAGAAAGAGAATTGTCAAATCCGGTAATTCCCAAAACGATTATCCTGAATACCTCTAACTTGGCTGCATCCAATATTCGCCAATCCGCAAACTGATGATCAGTAAAATAAGAAATCAGATAGTCCGTATTTGTTATTAAATGTCTGACTTCGCTAATCAGCACTTTTTTGCCGGCTGAATCGTACTTCGGATAGATAAACTGTTCTATCACCTGGAGTCCCATTGGATCAACAGCACGGGCTAAAGAAGGATCTAGTAAATCTGCATTTTCGATCTCTTGTACAGGAGGACCATTTAACCTCTTAGTTAGGTCGGCAGTAAAATACTCTGCCGCCCATTCAAACTTTTTGAACAGTAATCTTGATTTTAAAAAGGCTTGCTGAACACGGTGTGCGTCAACCTTTTCTTTACTGACCTCAATAAATAAGGTATCTTTTACATACTCCTGGAAGGATACGATCTGACTTAAAACTTCTTTTTGAATTTTTCGTTCACGCGCGCTTGCTGGTATTTGTTCTGTTTTATTCGAATTAACGGAGGTAAAGCTTACAATAAGTAGCACTGTAAACAGAATTGCTACTATTCCAATCTTCTTATACATAACATATCCCTCCTCCTCCTGATTAACAGTAACTTATTTAAATACCAACGCATTCCGGAACGGGTTCGCATTTTTATCTCTTTCAGCCAATGGTTCTATTCCCCATCTATGCTCTATAAAAGAAAGAATGCTTACGGTTTCATATTGTGTGTGATCTACAATACCCTTTTTGGCAAATGGCCCTATAATAATTGCGGGGATACGACTACCAGGGCCCCATCTGTCTATAATTGGTGGGGTTACATGATCAAAAAAGCCACCAAACTCGTCATAGGTCAGAATAACCAATGCATCTTTTGCATTAGGCCCCTCCAATACTGCATTGATCAGGTTTACTGCCAGTTGTTCTGAAGAATATACAGCAGAACCACCCGGGTGTTCATCATTTCCTCCGCCTGGTTTCACAAAGGAAACGCTGGGAAGGGCACCTTCTTTCGCTGCTTTAATGAAATCATTTTGGTCCTTCATGTGTTTTCGGCCTTCTGTCCCCTCTTCATATTGGGCAAAATATAGGAATGGTTCATGATTATAGGCAAAATTATTCTTCTTTCCTGCCACTGCATCGTCCCAGCCCTCAGAATACCACGCCCATGATATATTTTTTTCGCTCAGTTTGTCGCCAATAGTCGGCATCGTCTGAGATGGCAATAATTTGGAAGTATCCGATTTAGGAGGGTAAGGCCTGTTTCGTGAAAGAACATGATTTACAACATACCCATCTGGAGTAACTATGCCATCGTCTATCATTTTACCATCAGCATCAACTTTTGCGATCATTGATTTAGGGGCATCCGGCCAAACCGGCACAGCCGCAGAAATCATATAAACGTGGTTAAAATAAGAGCCGCCATAAACACTCTGAAAAAAATTATCACACAGTGTGTATTTTTGAGCCATCGGATAAAGAGGTAATTTTTCCGTGTTATAATAACCCATCGCTAGTCCTTTGGAGTCATTATATACCGCAAACTTATCCATCTTTCCTCCGTTAATTTGCAACTGATTGTGAAAAAAACGGTGAGTAACATCAGGCGTTGTCTTGTCAGACGGAACGTATTGGTCTATATTAAAAAGCTCATTTGGCAGGTTGGTCGGGAAAGAGTTGTTTCTCGGAATCTCAGGAAGGTACTTATAAGGTTTTCCATCTTTGTCTACCTGTACAAAATTTCCTCTTTTGGCATTTTCAATACCATTTGCTCCTTTGAATTCCCCGTAAAGATTATCGAAACTATGGTTTTCCATATAGATAACCACCACGTGCTTAATCTGCTTGATGTCATTATCAAATGAGGTTTCCTGATGTTTCGCTTTTTTGCTGATCCCACAACTACTGATCATCAAAATGATAAGAAACAGATAAAAAAATCGCTGTAAATACATTCCGTTTTCTTTTTTAGATTCGATTAAAAGTTATGTTACAAACATATGATATTATATTTTGTTGAAAAATCATCAGACTAAAACAGGATAGGATTGTTTGTAATTTATTGCTTACAATAGCTTAGGTTATTTTGGAAGTTTGACCCGATAAATGCGATAAGGATAGCTTGTCTTATTCATACCATCATTCCATTGGGGCAAACGGTTCATCTGAGCACAAGAGAAATATAAATACCCGTCGCTGCCAATTCCTAAAGAATCTGGCCATATTAACCTGCTATCCTGTACCAGTGTGATAAGTTCACCATTTGTGGTAAAATATTTTATGCTATAATCTGTAGAAGAGGTGAGATATATGTTGCCAGCTATATCGGCTTCCATACCATGGCAAACTCCTGTTTCGCCTAAATCCTGAACATATTTAGCCAATTCATCAGCTGTTAATTTTGCATCTGCAAGATGTTTTGTTTCTACACGATAAAGATGCATGCTGTTGATTGGTCTGAAATAAAAGAACTTATTGTCCTTGGTTATTGCTATCCGTTTATCTGTATCGACTCTAACATCATTTAATGTTGATTTATCTTTTGCGAGGTCGTCAAACTGATAGACTCTTTTCACCTGATTACTTTTAAGGTCTATCTGTACCAATTTAAATTTATGCTCATCAGGTTTAGGGTCCAATACCCACAGTTGGTCTTTCGTATCTATGTAAATGTCCTGAACATTTAAAAAGGTTTCTGTTTCCTTTCCCTCTTTCCGATTCCAGCGCTCATCGGGATAGGCAACATACTTTCCATTTACAATCTCAATTAATCCATACTGGTAGGGTTCCCTTTTGGGAAATGAAACGAAGACTCTGTTGGTGGAGGAAACGCTAACACCGATAGGCTGTGACTGACCAAACTCAGCTGCTACTTCCAATTTATCTGAATGATAAGATTGAGCTTGCACGTTTAAAGCCATGCTAATTACAATTAAGCATAAAATTACTTTCATCTTGAAGGGATTATTCAATATCTTCTAAATTACGTAATTCTTAACATATTGAAATAGGACCTCATCAAAGCGCTATTACATATAAGTATACCCTTGTTCGGCAGTATACTGATCTATGTAACGAAACTCAGTATCAATTAAATTTGCGGTAACGTCCAAACTTACAAACTGCAAATTCCCGAATATACTGGCAAATGCGGTATCGGTAGCATCAACTCCGGTAGCAATCTTAACTAATCCATTTAACGGAACAAGTTTGGTTGCATCTACGATAATCCAATAACCACCAATATAAGCCTCAAAACAGGCATGGAAATCTGCAGGCTGCAATTGATATGCATAACCGGTGTAATATCTTGCCGGGATGGTTAACGCCCTGCACAAAGCAATACCTAAATGTGCAAAATCACGACACACCCCTATTTGCTCTGTAATTGTATCATATGAAGATGTTTGGGCATTTGTATAGCCTCCGCTGTATTCTACGTTAGTATAAATCCAATCACGGATAGCCATAACCTTATAAAAAGCATGATCGATATGCCCAAATTTGTGAAATGCGAACTTATATAACTTGTCGGATTGACAGTACCTGCTGGGATTTAAATACGACAAAGCGCTAACCGGCATGTTGCCAATGGGTATATCATCCAAATGTTCTGCATCAACCGCACGGACCTCTGTTTCTACTAATGCCCGATAATGAATCATTAAGTTCCCTGCATCAGGAATTTCTATGATTTTGAATCTCTTTTCACCGGAAATAGAAAACAGCTCTCTCATTTTCAGTTGCTGATTCAGTTCCATATGTTCTTCTACAAGAAACTGGCCTGCAGATTTAACGGGCTGTACATTCAAAATCAATGTTGAAGACGAAATTACCTCGTAAACTACCCTAACAGAAACCTCTAACTTCATAAATATTTAAAATACAAAATAAAAAATAGACTAAAATCAATTTTAAATCAAAAAGAAACATAAAAAGATAAAAAAAATCAATTTCAACACACAAAAAATTTAATAAATAAAGTAAAATAACATTTTATTTGATTTAAAAATCAATTTAAATAAAGATATAACTATATTTCAGAAGATTTTAACATAAAATGATCGAATATGGAAACAAAAAGCTACACAAAATCATACGATCTACCCAAAAACACCTGGGATGAAATGTTTAATGACTCAGAAACGGTAAGAGAAGAGTACAAAACTGTTATGAACTACCTCGATCTTGAGTCGACCGAAGAGCTCAACAAAAAAGAAGAACTATCTAAAGCACTTTTCATGAGCCAGGGCATCACCTTTACCGTATACAATAGCGGCGAAGGCGTAGAAAAGATCTTCCCTTTCGATATCATCCCCAGAATTATTACTGCTGAGGAATGGGCTTTTATAGAAAAAGGAATTAAGCAGCGAGTTACCGCGCTGAACCTCTTTCTGAAAGATGTTTACAGCGACCAGTTTATCATCAAAGACGGAATTGTTCCGATCGATGTAATTTACTCTTGTCCACATTTTTTACGAGAGATGGTCAACGTGAAAGTCCCTCACGACATCTACATACACATTGCGGGGATTGACCTAATCAGGGACAACGACGGCACTTATTATATCCTTGAAGATAATGTCCGCACTCCTTCGGGAGTTAGCTACATGCTGGAAAACAGGGAAATTACCAAACGTCTATTCCCCGATCTTTTACCTCAATGCAAAGTAAGAAGTGTGATTGAATACCCTACTGTCCTCTACAACAACCTGCTTTCACTTGCACCACATGACGTTGCCGATCCTACAATAGTTTTGTTAAGTCCGGGTAGTTTCAACTCAGCGTATTTCGAACATACCACACTGGCCCGTTTAATGGGAATTGAGCTGGTGGAGGGACCTGATTTAATTGTCGAAGACCATAAGGTGTATATGAAAACTACCGCAGGACTGCAGCAAGTGAATGTGATTTACCGGAGAGTAGATGATGACTACCTTGATCCGCTAGCCTTTAATCCAACCAGCCTACTTGGTGTTGCCGGGTTAATGAATGCTTACAGAAAAGGAAATGTAACCATTGTAAATGCGGTAGGAAATGGTGTAGCCGACGACAAAGCTGTATACGTCTATGTGCCAGACATGATAAAATACTACTTGAATGAAGAACCCTTACTTAAAAATGTACCAACTTACCAATTAGGAAACGCAAGTGAGCGGGCCTACGTATTCGAAAATATTTCCCGGATGGTAGTTAAGCAAACCAATGGCAGCGGGGGTTATGGCATGTTAATGGGACACGCTTCAACGGAAGAAGAAATTGAAGCATACAAGTTGGAAATACTGAAAGATCCACGACAATTTATTGCACAGCCTACTATCAGCTTATCATCCTCACCATGTTACATGCAAGGTAAATTACAACCCAGAAGGGTCGATTTTCGTCCGTTTGCACTTTGCGGCCCTAATGGGATAGACATTATTCCCGGAGGATTAACAAGAGTAGCACTTAAAGAAGGCTCACTGGTTGTAAAYAGCTCTCAGGGAGGCGGCAGTAAAGACACCTGGGTACTTTCTAAATAAACAACAATAAGATTAAACACAGAATCACTATGTTAAGCAGGGTTGCTGAAAGCCTATACTGGCTGAGCCGTTATATCGAAAGAACAGATGGCATGCTACGCATGCTTAAAATAAATTACGCTTCCTCGCAAGATGCGATCTCAGAGTTTTCATGGAGTCCGGTTATGCACTTATTTTGCGACCGGAATGACGAAAGACTGGAGGCCATGGAATTTAACAGTCGTACTGTACTACAATACATGGTGATTGACAAGGAGAACCCCAACTCTATCCTCAACATCATCACGCAAGTACGGGAAAATGCAAGAAGCGTGCAAGACCACATTACCAAAGACGTATGGCAGTGTCTAAATGAATATTACCATACAGTAAAGGACCCTAAACTAAACGCCATGTTGAAAAAAGACGACCCGATATCCGTATTAGACATTCTGATTAAACAAGGAATGCTATTTTATGGCATTACAGAAATCACCATGGCAAGGAACGAAGGAAGTAGCTTTATGCGCATCGGGAAATACCTGGAGCGCAGTATTCAATCGGTAAATATATTGGACATTAAATTTGGATCGGTAGACCACAACCCGGACTTACTGACAAACACCAACTACTGGAAACACCTTTTGTTTTCTATAGGCGGATACGAACTGTACCTAAAAACCTATAGACAGGGTTTTGAAGCCGAAAACGTACTTGACCAGGTTGTACTGAACAATGAATTTCCGAGGTCTGTTATCTATTGTATCAATCAACTGTTCAAATATTTTGAAAGATTAAAAGGCGACGGGCACATTACCGCAGGAAATCTTGCTTTCCTTATTGGCAGGCTCCAAAGCAAAGTAAAATACAGTTCTATAAAGGGTTTAAAAAAAGGAGACCTTCACCTATACCTCGCGGAAATAAAATCCGAACTCTATGGCATAGGAAATGCCTTTAATCAAACTTGTTTCAACATATACTAAGCACCATGCCGGAATTTAAAATCAAACACATCACCAAATACACTTACGAATCTCCGGTAAGAGAAAGCGTAAACCACATTATCCTCTACCCTATTGAAGATCAATTCCAGAGCGTAATTAAGCACACCCTTAAAATTTCGGGCAATCCGAAAGTAGATGTATTTACTGACTATTATGGCAATAAAATTGGCTTCTTTGCTTATAGCGAGCGACACAGAGAGCTAGAAATCTATTCAGAACTTACTGTGGCCACCATAGCTAAAGAACTCCCATCAGAAACCATGTTCAGTGAGATGCAGTGGATGGAACTTGAAAAACTACGGTATCAGGTTCCCTATATTGATTACCTGAAATGGGAAGCTTTTAATGAACTTGATGAACTCAAAAAGATCACAGAACAATTCCTGCAGTCGGATTTAACGCCCTATCGGGTAGCCATGGACTATTGTCAATATGTATATGGACATTTCAAATACATACAGGGTGTAACAACAGTACAAACTCAGATAGATGAAATCTGGCAAATCAAATCAGGTGTCTGTCAGGACTTCGCACATATTCTCTGCCAGATGTTGCGTATGGCTAAAATCCCGGCAAAATATGTAAGTGGCTACATTTGTCCCAATAAAAACGGCATTCGCGGAGAAGGTGCCACCCATGCCTGGGTAGAAGCTTACATACCCGACTATGGCTGGCTGGGTTTAGACCCGACAAATAACTGCATTGCTAACGAAACATATGTAAGATTGGCGCTAGGCAGAAGTTTTACGGACTGTTCTCCGGTAAAAGGTGTTTACAAAGGTCCATCCAATCATAAGCTTACCGTTCAGGTAATTATTGGTTACGACAACGGGACATCAGATACACAAGAACCTTTCGCCGAAGAGAATGACTTAATCGCAGTGTCTGTGATTCCTACACAAGGCAATAGCTACCGTCGGAATCTCGAGCTTATGCAGCAAATTCAACAACAACAACAACAACAATGAAAAGTACTAGATAACACCAGATCAGTGCACATCAAAATCTAAGCGATAATTGAACTTAAACTTCAAATCACTGTTGTCGGTTATTTTACTCACATAGAAATTAATAGGAACACCATAATCTGCATTTGAATAGCTTCCTCCGGCCGCTAGGGACTTAACGAACAGCTGAACCTGATCATAGCCCCTAGCGGCCTCAATGTTACTGACATCCACAGCTTTAAAACCCCGCATGTATACCGTAACAACAGCCTCAGTAAATAAATTTTTATCTTCAACACTTCCCTGGCCGTTTTGAACGTTCTGGAAAGATGCTTTTATTTGCTGGAAAGAAGCATCAGATTCAATGGCAATGATGGCGCTGCGACCATAAGTTACATTACTAACATACACCGGATTACCAGATATTAACGCCGGATCAACACCAGCCTCAAAAATCCTATGCTCACTGGCAGGAAAGTCAACCGCAATATTGAACAATGACAGTTCATAATTAACAAAAAAACCAGTTTTCTTTTTGATATTACCCTTATCGTTAGCTTTTTTTATTACTAACTGGGAAAAATCCCAATTCTTGCCGGTTGTGATCGAAATTTCACTATAATTCCTGAATTCAGTGCCATTGCTATAAGTGAAACCATCTACTTGTTTTCCGTTAGCCTTTAAAGAATTTTTAATAAAGTCATTTGAGCCCGCCAATGAAGGTATGAGCGTTGTCATAAATGGATCAAAACTAGGTGAGGTACTGTAAATAACCAGCGGATTTTGCTTGTAAACAGTGAACACAAATGGCTTATAAAGCAAGTTCTCCATACTGTCCCCCTGAAGTAAGGCTCCTGGAAATATGTTGTTATTAACCAACCCCGGAAAAGACAAAGCGCCATCCCTAAAATCTTCAGCCGTTTGCACCTTAAAAGAGATGCCAGCGCTATCTGCCCAAACACTATCGGACACCACTGCATACCAGGCGTTTTTATTCACGGCCGATCTTATAGAATCAATTTTAAAAGCCTTAGCACTCACCTTAGGTTCTTCAGTAACCGGAGGAGTAACGGTTGGCGGTACAAGAGATTCAGTTTTCTCTGCCTTTTTACAGGCAATAAAAGTAGATGAAAGCAATAAAAGCAGAATGAAATAACGGATCATAGAAAGCGTATAGTGGTTTTACATAGAGAGATGACAGCAAAGATATCATTATATAGCTATCAATTCCTTTTAGGGGGCTGAACTGATAAATTCATAGTCAAGGGTCTGCCCGTTGCCGGAAACGATTGCTTTTACGGTTCCACCTTTCCGGGTATAAGCAATCTTTTTAGGAAAGTCGTGTTCGGGGTTTTCACATACGAAGGCATCTTTGCTGATGGAGGTCAGCTTGAAATTAACAGGTCCAGAATCACCGGTAACAGTAACGGTATAAAAGATATCGCCTCCCTTGATGCTTAACTCCAGTTCTTCTACAAAAACAATTTCCTTTCCCTTAAGCGTCACACCCTTTCCTGTGAATTTAGTATTAGACACCTTAGACCAGTTTTCATACCCTGATTGCCCGGGTTTGGAATTTGTGCGCTGCCACTTACCGATCAGCCAATGTAGTCTTTTAAATTTTTGAGCCGTGTTTTCCTGTCCGCATACCATGTTACTGAAGCCGAAAATAAACATAACAGAAATAAGGAGAGAGAATCGTTGAATTTTCATAATCTTTTTCTTTCAAAATTACGATTGAGCAATGTTTGTGTATTGTACAAAACCGACGATGGTTACAGAAAATCATTTATTGAGAAAGAAGTTGGCCATATTTGGCGCTTCAAAAAAATAAGCAGAGGGATCTTCACCCGTAAAAGCTTTAAAGTTGCGAATGAAATGAGATTGGTCGTAATAACCTGACTCATAGACAATATCTGACCAGCTGCGTTTTTTATCCCTGATCAGCTGAAATATATAATTGAAACGGATGATCCGTGCGTAATATTTCGGCGGGAGCCCTATGTACTTTTTGAAAAGCCGCTGAAGCTGACGTTCGCTCTTCTTCCCTGCCAGACACAGATCCTTAACACTTGCCTTACCGTTGGAATCAAAGATAAGCTGCAGCACTTCCTCTAAAGGATTTTCAGTAGCTGATTTACTAAGCGCGAGAAAATGGTCATCCAGACGCTGTTTAAGAATCTGCTCGTTTTCAAAAGGAAGAAATCGATCCTTCAACCCGGCCAGCTCCGGATGAGGAAAGGTATCCAGGGCAACAATCTGATCAAGATAACATTCCATGTTCAGACCGAAGAGCTGGGTAAGCGCCGCGGGTTTGAGTTTAATGGCAAAAGAGCCGGTCTCTGCTGTATTCTCCAGGTGAAAATTGCTGCTGATCTGCCCAGCCAGCAGGTTTGCTGTTTGCGTATACCAGGGTCCGCTTGTTTTGGCCCTGTAGACGCTGCCGTAGTTAAAAATAAGCTCTGTAAACCCATCGGGAATAATTTTCTCTACCCGTGGCGCAGGATCATCACTGTGCATCATCCAGTAGCATTCGATCAACTTTTCTAAACTTGGATGAGGTGATATCCTGGTGAATTTCATGAGATGGTAATTGAAATATAAATATATAAACGATTGCCAAAAAAATTGATTTTAAATTTGCGTAACCAAATGGTATCCCATATATTTGTAACCACATGGTTTCGAATATATGGAATTAAGAAGAGATGTATTTCAGGCAATCTCCGACCCCACCAGGCGTGAGATTATTGATTTACTGAGTGATCAATCCTTGAACCTCAATGCAGTTGCAGGACATTTCAGCATCACCCGGCCAGCTATATCCAAACACATCAAAATTCTGGAAGAGTGCGGGTTAATAACGGTGAAGCAGGACGGCCGGGAGCGCTATTGCAGAGCTGATGTACATAAGCTAAAAGAAATCGACAAATGGCTGAATCGATACAGGAAATTCTGGAACCATAAACTAGATGCCCTTGGCGATTTTCTGGAGCGCGGGGAAAACGAAAAATCATCAGAAGATAATCCACTTAAAAATAAGTAATTATGGAAACAAAACCACTAATTGTAGAACGCAGCTATAATGCACCAATTGAAAAGGTATGGAAAGCCATTACCAATAAGGACCAGATGAAAGAATGGTACTTTGAACTTGAAGAATTCAAAGCAGAAAAGGGATTCAAATTCCAATTTAGCGGAGGTGATGAAAAGGAGCAATACCTCCATGTTTGCGAAGTGATTTTTGTGGATCCACCCAATAAGCTAAGTTACAGCTGGACTTACCCTGAACATAACGATGGGTATTCCGTGGTCACCTGGGAACTTTTTAAGGATGGAGAACAAAAAACCCGGTTAAAACTGACCCATGAAGGGCTTGGCAGTTTCCCTAAAGACAGCCCGAATTTCGCTGTCACCAGCTTTACTGAAGGTTGGAATTTTATACTTGGAAAGTCACTAAAAAATTACCTGGAGCAGGATAGCAAGCAGCCATAAGTTTTATAGCAAACATCGTCATCTTCTTTGGTTAGCCAAAGGAGATTTTTTATTTAATGGCTACGTTGATCACCATGGCAATGTGGCTATTAAAGAAACTAAATAGGAAATGAACAGCATTTTTAAAAAAAGGCAGGGTGAACTTTCGTTATCTCTGATTTATCGTGACTTAGCGTTGCATAAGTCCCTGTTTTATCATTATCCAAGGCCTGACCAGAAAACTTTCCCGACCTGAATTCATACCAAAGATTCATCCAATTTTTCGGCAATCAACAACACTACTTTCCGCTCTCATTAAAAAGAAACCTGTCGATAAGATTGTCTAAATATTCCCTCGACAGCAATGCAGGATCGTGATACTGCATTGTCATCGTCTCTTCATCCACAATGAGTTTGCCATTAGTGGAATGGATCACAAAAGTATTGTCCTGAACAAAACTGGAAACATAAGTGCCAATTTTCGGAGAGATTTCTGAGAGCCTGAACATTAATTCGTGAAAGATAAATACGGGATAATTCATAAGCCAAAATTAAATGAAGTAAACTTGAATTTGAGATTATCATTTTGTAATCAGCACCAATTTTGATTACATAAATTTAATGGTAAAAAACGAAGAGGGTATGCGCATTGGAAATAGTCAGGCCCTCTATTTTTTAGTATCGGAATGTAACAGTTCGTCGGACTGCTTCACTTACAAACATTTATGAATTAGGCAAGCTACTATCTCCAGCATGGAAACAAAAATAGAAATGCACTAAAATGGCTTAAATAAACTTAATTCTAACGATATTGAATATTTTTTTTTTGCCGGATAATATGAAAAACAAGCAAACTGCAAAGCATAAAAACATTGCCAGGACAAGTGCCATCTTGCCTTTTGTGATGGTGTTTACTAATCTTTGTTATGCGCGGGAAACTGTAGCACTACAAAGGAACAGGATTTATGGCTCGGGTAAACGGAAAAAAAACGGAGCGGCCAGGACACCTGCTAAAATGATTATTAATATTTGGTAAGGATTCGCCCGTCATTTGGTTAGCCTCAAAAGCCCGATGGGTGTCGCGGCTTTTTACTGTAAAAAAATAAATTAAAAGCTGACCAGACGCTTAAAAATGCCTAGTCAGCTTTTAATTTCCAGCCTGATGTTAAAGAAACTGCAAAGCAGCAAGAGTCCAAAAGAACGCTTGCTTTTTCCGGTTTTATATCTTTACCTTTTTAAATCTGTAAATAATGCAGCCTTCTCTTTATTTGTTTTTTTAAGACTAAAGGAATCAAAGACTTCTCCAGAAGCCTTATATGCCGTGTAAATTAGTTTATCATGGTCAACAGATATGATTTGGAACAGTTGTGTATTTTCTGCAAATACATCCATCCACCGTGGTGTCACATCTATTTTGTACATTTTTGGGCCCGCTACTGAGACCACATACATGGGACCTCCTACCTTTCCTGAAACACCCGTCGGTAAATTCTGTCCACGACTGTAGGTATGATCATGTCCCTGCATCAGTATGTCTACATGGTACTTATCAAACAGCGGCTTAAACAGCTCTCTGAATTCTTTATTGTCCCTACCTTTTGCTGTAGAATAGATTGGATGATGATAGGTGATCATCGTCCATTGTTTAGGATTGTTCTTCAACACCCCTTCCAGCCATATAGCCTGAGCCTTCATGGAGTTGGAATCCAATACGATCATCTGGGAGTTCAATGAGATGAGACGAACATTTGCATAATCGATGAAGTATACAGATTCTTCCAAACCTTTGGGTCCATTCTCAGGCAAGGTATATTGGGCACGCCAATGTGGATCTAAGGTCAGGGTCTTTTGTTCATCTCTGAAGTATTCATGATTTCCAGATGACGGGATACTTGGGATCATTCCGTTAATGAAACCACCACCAAAATGCCACTCTCCCCATTCATTATCATTGTTGCAGCGATTGATCAAGTCGCCTGCATGAACAATAAAACGTGCATCGCCATGGGTGGCAAATGCTCTTCTGATTACCCTCGACCATTTTGACTTGATATCATTCTGAGCATCGCCCAAATAAATGAATGAAAACGGTTTCACTGTTGCCGGTGCAGTCCGAAACTGAAACCACTCGCTCCAGTTCTTACCATCTCCTACGCGATAGGTATAAACTTGATCAGGTTTTAAACCAGTCATGATCGCGCTGTGGTAATTTGCTTTTTCATATTCTACTCCCTGGAGCGTGGTCGACAGGGCCACAAATTCTCCGGAATTGTCTTTTCCGAGATCGGGCGAGCTGTCTTCCATTAATACCTGGGCATAGCTTTTAAGTACGGTAGTGTCGGTACGCCAGGTAACTGACTGTGTAGTCATCGGATCGGCCGACCAGGTCAGGATAATTCGATCTGGAAATGCTGAAGCTTTGAACGACTGTCCATTAGCCAATTGAAACCCTAAAAGGGCTATAATGACCATGATAATTTCTCTGGTAATGTTTTTCATCATTAAAAAGGGTTGTATTTAAAGCCTGCGTTGGCCCACGTTGAAAAATATTTATGGTCATTTGGTCTGCCATCGCCGTAATCCAGAATGGTTTGGGCATTGTTGATGTTACTGATACCCATAAAGATGGTAAACTTCTTGTTGATCCGCTGAGAAGCAGAAAAGTCTAGCTGTACTCTGCCTTTTTCCATCAGGTCATTGGCTTGCTCTTCTGCAAGCTCACTGATAAAAGTTTCATAGAAATTTAACGAAATGCGGCCTGAAAAACCATATTTCTCATAAGACAGAGAAGCGTTACCTACCTTAGGACGCATGGAAGGCAAACGTACGGTTCGCTCACTTACAATGCCGGGTACTTTAAACTTCGACTGGATCTGTGTAAAGTTTCCATAGATACCCAAACCGTTTAAAAATCCAGGCAGGAAGGTCAGCTGCTGCTGCCAGGCAATTTCATAACCATACACATGTGCGTTGGCACCATTCACAGTCTGCGTTACCTGATACTGATCAAACTGGCCACCCTGTTGTGTATAAATACTTTCATAAATATAATTTTCTATGTTCTTATAAAAGATACCTCCTGATAGTAAACCGAGTGATTTCAAGTAGTGTTCAAATAGGAAGTCGACATTGGTGGAGGTAGCCTGATCCAAATCCGGGTTCCCTTTCTTCATTCGCTTTCTTCTGGGTTCAACTTCCTGCCATGGAACCAGGTCATAATAACCAGGACGGGAAAGCGATCTGGTAACCGCTGCCCGCACGTTGGTACGCTGATCTATGGCATACTTCAGGTTCAGACTTGGAAAGAAGCCCTCAAATGCAGACTTGGTGTTTACTTTATTTGTACTTACGTATTTTCCTTGATTGTCAAACGATACAATGTTGCCCCGGTAGTCAAACCCCGTGCGCTCATACCTCAGTCCGGTAATGATGTCAAGTTTATCCAGTGTCAATTTACCCATTACATAACCTGCTCCCATGGTTTCCTTACCGCTATAAGAATCCGGATCAGTATTTTGTCTGATATAAGTTTCATCACTTTCAAAAAGCGACAGGTTTTTCTGATAATAATCTTCCATCAGGTACCCATTGGCAATCGCTCCTGAAAGATCATACTTGCCATTGAAATAATCCTTTCTGGAATAATCAGACAAAAAATTATCCATAGATACCTTACCTGTCTTCAGGGTGTATTGGAAATAATCTCTGGTATGGTCATCTTCTTTATACCTGTAACGTCCTCCGAACTTAAACATCAGTTTATTCTTCTGGCTCAGGTTAAAAGTCCGCTGCACATTGAATGATCCTTGTCCATCCTTGTCATGAGCGATCTGGTGCCTGTTGACATAAGAGGAAGTGGTATAATTGGCCGCATTGTTCACATCGCCATTTGTAAAGGCAAACTGCGGAGCGCGCGGATCGCTGATGTCTATGCCTGCATTTAAACCACCATAAGTAAAATATCCGTCATAGTAAATCGGCTGATCGTATAAACCACTAGCATAGGTGAGGTCCAAATTCAACCTCCAGTCATTGACAATCGCTTTAGTACCAACTGAAAAGCTCAACAAATCTCTATGGTAATCTCTGGGAGAACCACTAGCGCCTATGCTGATGTCTGAAGCTGTGTTCTCATCTGTATATTCCCCAATGTTATAGCTTTTTGTGCCCCTTGTTTGTAGTTCGTAAAACTTGTTGTACGACGTTCTTGCATAGATTTGGATTTTCTCTGTAGGAAAGAAGCTTAGTTCAGCCTGGAGCCCGAGGTTCTCACGGTGCAGGTCTGAGCCTTCCAATTCAAGATTAGATAACTTCATTTTTTCTACTCCCGCAATCTCGTACGTATCATAATCTTTCTGAACCCGATCTTCCCCTCTGTAGGTATTGCTATAATTTACGCCGACCAGGTAACCCCATTTGGTATCTCTGCGACTAAAATCAAATGAGCCGTCAAAGTTTTGCTTACCCAATAGAAAATTATTACCAAATGAACCCTTCACCTGCATTTGCTGAGTACCCGACTTTGGTGTCTTAGAAATGATGTTCACTGAACCAGATGTTCCATCAGCATCCATATCGGGAGTGAGGGTTTTGTTGACTTCTATGGCCTCAACAGTAGACGACAAAATACCATTCAGATCAATATCCCTTGAATTGGTTTGTGTAGAAGGCAGCCTGTTTCCATTAAGTGTGATAGATCCCATACTCTGATCCAGTCCTCTGATGATGATGTTTCTTGGCAAGCCATAACTATAGTCCATCGCAATCCCTGGCACACGTTGCATGGCTTCCCCAACAGTAGCATCGGGAAAGCGCTCAATCTGCTCCTGAGAAAGCACATACTTGATGTTGTCTGCGTTACGCATATTGCTCAATGCTATGGCCTCTCCTCTTCTAATCCCTGTTACTGAAATTCCCTTCATATCGTTACTTTGGCTTTCCAATTTCAGTTCCATCTTTGCCGTTTCACCATCGGTTATATCTACAGTAAATGATGTTGTTACATAACCAATATAGTTCACCAAAAGTGTAGCTTTTCCTGGTTTTATGTTGTTGATTACAAAATAGCCATTGGCATCGGTAACGTACTTTTGGTTGGTTTCTTTCAAAAGCACTGTTGCATAAGGCAAAGTCTGGTTACTTACCTTATCCTTTACATAGCCTACTGCCGCACCGGGCTTTGGAGCTCGGATCTGCAGTTCTGCTTTTTTAAGTACAACCATAGTCCCGTCTTCAATAAGGCGCAGGTTGTTTTTTTGCAATAAAGGCGTCAATATTATCCTAGCCGTTTTGGCCTCATCATGGATAGTTACTTTTGCATCGACAATTTCCTTGTTCGTATACACAAAACTGACCCCTGTTTTCCTTTCAATTTCCTTAAGCAGATCGGTGAAAGCCACATTACGCATATTAATACTAATGCGCTTATCCAGTCCGCTTTGACCACGTACTGCAGAAGCCGCTACCAACTGAATGGAGATCACTGAAATAAGACTAATTACTAAACATGCATGCATAATTATTTTCATAAGGCGCCTAGCCTCATTAATTTTTTTCATAAATTTGAGTTGTTTAAATTTTTACGATTTAAATGATAAGATATAGTCAACGGTTCGCCGCCGTTTGGCTAAGAATTAAGGCCGTTCCTGCGCAAACAGGATCGGTTTTTTTATTTGTTGCTACTGCATGATCCTCCTCCTTCTATGTAAATGGTTTGTCCTACAAATTTTGATCGTATGTTCATAGAGAGATTTAGTGTTTTAAGAACTTCGTTTATAGATTTGTTCCTGAATCTTGCAGTCAGCTTGCAACCGGTATAGTTAGTTTTTCCGGTATTGATTTTGATGTTGTACTTTCTTTCTAAGGCTTCAAAAACTTCATTAAACGGAGTCTGTTCAAAGATCAGTTCACCTGACACCCAAGAATCTACATCACTACTGGAAATGCTTATTTTATGGGCCACAGACTTTCCCCTGTTATATATCAATTTTTCACTTGGCAATAGAAATACTGCCTTAGTAGTTTCAGATGTGGTTACCCCGACCTTACCCGAATTGACGGCAACTACCATAACCCCTTCGGTATCATAAGCCCGTACATTGAAACTGGTTCCATAAACCGTAGTATTCATTCCTGCGCTACTGACGACAAAAGGATGTGATGAATCATGCGTGACTTCAAAATATGCTTCTCCTTTCAGTTTCACCAACCTTAGCTTATTGTCTCTAAAGTCACGTTTATAGCGAATTTCACTTCCTGAATTCAGCCATACGAGTGTACTGTCAGGCAATAAAACCCTGATCATTTTACCTGCTCCCGCACTTTTCAATACCCATTCTTCAGGCTGCGCTGAGTTTTGAGCTGATCGGTAGTAAAAAAGCGCTGTAAGCAGGAAGATACCGGTCATTGCCGCAGCCAGGCCGTACTTCCACCAACGGGCAGCATTATCTACCAGTGTAAGCTGAGGTGTTGGGTTTGTTTCAGAAATTCTTTCTCTTACGATTTCAAAATCTAGCTGTTCTTGAGCAGGTAACTTCTCTGTCAACTTCCAAAGCACTTGTATCTTTAAATATTCCTCTTGGTGTCCTCTATTTTCGATAAGCCAGGCATCAAGCATGGCCGCCGACTCGGCGGTCTCTTCAGCAGACAATCGCTTAACAATACAATCCCATAATTTATTATCCATAATTATCCTCTTTCAACAGTAAAGACAATTGTGCAGGCAGAAAATACGGGCTGTAATCGGTTAAGCTTCTGTTAACTTTCTATGAATTAAATGTTGGGACCGATCATAGATAAACTGCATACTTTTTGAAAGATGGTCTTCTACAGTTCTAACCGAAATCTGCAGCAATTCCGCTATCTCTGCATAGCTGAATCCTTCTATTCTGTGCATTTTAAAAACCAGTTGCCGCCGCTCGGGAAGTTTACTAATAAGAAAATGTAGAAAAACCAGTTGCTCAGATTCACTGGTAACCTCATCGGCAAAGGAAAGATCAGAAATTGCAGTGAGGTCATCCTGCTCAAGTAAAGTCAATGAGTTGTTCTTATACTGCTTCAGGTAATTAAGCGCGGAGTTTTTTATCGCCCTGAACAAGTAGCCTTTTAAGTTATCAGGACTGGTTTTGTTAAACCAAAGCTGCACAAATAGGTCGTTCACCAAACTGGCAGCGGCTTCTTCATCCTTTACAAAATAAAGGGCATATTGATGCAGCATGCCACTCCAGCGTTTATAGAGCACCTCAAAATTAACCAGCTCTTTATTTGACCCCATGATATTACCCGCAAAACTCGGCAAGGGATATAAATAAGATATTAATTGTGGGTTACTTTTACTTTATTGTAAAAAGATTTTTTTGCAGGTCTGAGCTCATGCCCACTGGTGTTTTCCCATGTTAAATTTTTAGCTTGCTATAAGCGCAAAGTAGGACAAATCATTAAACTCATTGGTATCTTATCAATCTCAGCTAAATTTTAAAAAGTATATCCCTATGCCTTTCTTATTGAAACTGATCTGCTAGGATTAAAATGATGATCTCCCGCTATGTATGATATTAGCTAGTTTTAGTTTGTATATTTTAGGAGTATCTATAGCGCATCCCATAGTTAAAGTGGCGGTGCCAGCGATATTAAAATCAAAACCCACCTTTTCTCCAGCTATTTTTAAGGTCTGGGAGAGACCAGTTGCTTTTATTACATTAGTATACTTAACTCCATTAAGGGTAAGGGTATCACCATATTGCTGAGTTGCCGAGGATGATGATACAATTTCAATTAGCCAATAGTCTTTTGAAGTATCCTCATTACAGCTCTCCTTTCCAATTACATATCCGCTGGCCATCTCATAGGGGGATTTAAATGGATATTTATTGTTGCACCCTACCACGATAATGAAGATTAGTGTTGAAAGATTTAATATTGTATGTTTTTTGTTCACTTGAATTTGCGTCTAAGGGATCAATTACCTTATTTCTTAGGTAGTGATCGATCAAAGGGGAGAATGGTATAAGACCAATTTCCCTTTTTTTAGTTTATACTTCAAAGATGTACCTGCGAGCTGGTGATCAAGAATCTGTTTCAAGGAGACCTCTTTATAACTGCTCCCTTTTGCCTGATAGGGTGCCAGCACCCGGATATTGAATTCAAAAGTTGTACCCACGCTCAACTGGAGTCGATAGATGACACTTTCCAGTATTTCTGTCGGATAAACGATGATACTGATCTTTTTTTCCAGCATCGTCACCTGATCATAGCCGTAAGGGAGATCTGCAGGACAGAAGGTGGCCATCCAGCATAACAACAGAATTATATTTTTAGGCATTTGGCTTTTTCTTTAACTGTCAGATATGATCTTTATCATGCTTTTCAGGCTTCAGCTCTGACTGGTTCAGCTCTCGCTCTAATTTTTTCTGGTCCTTCCTGTTCCTGCGGATCAGGAATAGGATCAGGGCAATGACCAAGATCAGGACGGGTACGACAACCAGGTAATTGATTTCCATAATGTTTTTTATTGAACTGATACAGAGACAAATATAAAAACAGCATATGAACTGTATGTTAACCGTGAATTTTTTAATTGCTCAGCTGATGTGTTTGTAAATAAACCGGGCCAGCGACTGCCGGCCCGGAATTGAGCATAATCAAACTTGAAACTTATTTTAAAAACATTTTCCGGATTGCATTATTTCCTGCATCGACGATATAAATATTACCATCTTTATCCATAGCCATGTCATCTCTGTTGCGGAACTCTGCATCCATCAACCCTCCATCTTTATATGACCCACTAGTCGATTGACTGGAAACCGTGCTCAGTTCATTAAGCGTAATATTCAGCTTTCTGGTTGTTTGTTTAAAACCATCAGAGAAATAGAAGTTGCCTTTTCCGTCGTAAATGAATCCTTTTGGAATAGCCAGCATCGATTGATTTTTAGGGCCATCAGAATTTCCAAATTCACCATTTCCTGCCCATCCACGAAGGTTTGACGCATCGATCAGGCCAAAACGATTAATTAAAAGATTATCATTATCTGTATAGTACAGGTAAGGACCTATAATGACAGGCCTCGAGGCTTCATTCCCCCCATAAAAACCTCTTACAGCCGTTCTGACTCCAGACTTATCAACCTTTGTTAAACTATACTGCGTTTGCACATATAAATCTCCATTATCATCAATAGCCAGTTTACCAGGTCCATTAAGGTTTACTGCGTAGGTATTTACCACACCTGCAGGTGTAATTTTACGAATGCTGTTATTTAAACCGTCGACAACGTATAACACATCCTGCTTGTCAATTACGATACCCGAATTAAAGCTAAAATTAAACCGCGCTGCAGTACCTGTACCGTTCTGATTACCGGTTTCTCTTGTCGGGCTTCCTGCGAATATCGAAACAACGCCTTCTGGAGTAATCTTTTTAATTACATGGTTATTAAGTTCCATCACAAATACGTTTCCACGGCTATCTACGGCAATACTTGCACCACGCTCACTGATATCCAGAACTGTTTGATTTGGCCCACCCGCTAAAGTCATTACACCTGCACGGTTAAAGTTAACCGGTGACAATGCACTTTGACCTGCATTTACCACTTTTACCGGACCAGATGTTAATGCAGGTGGTGTAATTACCACCAGGCTGGTAGCTGTTGCACTGACTATCTGTGCTGCTAGCCCATTAAAGGTCACTGTATTTGCTGATGCAGTAGCACTAAACCCTGTTCCGGTAATGGTAACCCGTGTACCTGACAGGCCATTGTCAGGAGTCATTTTAGAAATGCCTAAACTCTGGTCTTTAAAATCAGGGCCCTGAACAATCTGATCATTTACATTCAAGATTACCTTCCCATCACCTGTTCCACCTGGAATAGTTAAGGTAACCTTAAAAGGCGTTGCAGTAAGAACAGTGGTACTTTTTCCATTTATAGTTACCTTATTTTCATCTGTATGCGGGCTAAAGTTTGATCCCAAAATGGTCATTTCAGCACCTGACGGCCCACTCAACGGCGTTACAGATTCAATTACCGGCATGGGCACAACTGTAAATACAGGTCCAGTCGCTTTTTGATCATTAATGGTAACCGATACCGGGCCGGTCTGCACATCGGCGGGCGCAACAACCACAAGATAATCCTCGGCCGCTTCAGTTACCAACGCGAGTTTACCATTAAAATCTACATGGTTACCGGCAGTTACTTCATCAAAACCACCTCCAGAGATTTTCACACGTGTACCTTTGCCACCACTTGCAGGCTTAATACCAGATATGACCTGGAACTTAAAGGTTTGTCCTGAAGCCTCTTTTCCATTTACCTTAACGGTTACCGGACCGGTGCCTGCGTCTTCAGGCACTTCAGCTACCAGCAGATTGTCACTGGCACTCACTACAACAGCCATTTTCCCATTTATGTACACTTCTGCCGGGCCTGTTGTACTGCTAAAACCAGCACCAGTAATACGAACATGTGTTCCAGCAGCCCCGTTTACCGGACTGATCGCCTGTATACTTAGTTCCTGATAAGTATAATTACCAATACTGATGCTTTCCTCATTTACTTTCATTATAATGGCACCGCTTGTTGCCGAAGCCGGTGCACGCATTACCACGGCAGTAGAGCTTGCGCTAACAATTTCAGCCTTTACACCAGAAAATGTGGCCGATATTTCATCGGCTTTATTGCTAAATCCTGTGCCTTCTACCGTTACCAGTGTGCCCTGGGCACCACTGTTTGGATAATAATCTGTAACCACCAGAGGCACTTTAACTAGTTCTGTCTTGTCCTTTTTACAGGCACTAGTGAACAAAATAAAAAGGCTTAGCACACCGATCCACTTATGCATCCCGGTATTAAATTTTCTTGAATAACTCATATCGTATATCATATTTCGTTTGATCTGTATCACTTAAAAAGTATATCTCGCTCCCAGTTGCAACTGCGTTCTTGAACCATAGTAATCAATACTATAAGGCTTACCAGGCGATTTAAACTGGTACAATGGATATTCACCCGAGTTTTGAGATGGAGGGAATAGCACCGGCGTTAAACCAACACTTGAGGTAGAGTTAAAAGTATTTGGAGAGAAATACTGAACTCCCCAACTCCTGTTGACTAGATTGGTGAGGTTCATTACATCAGCGGTAAACGTAATAAACTGCTTCTTATCGGCACTCATAAACAAGTCATGTGAAACATGAAGATCTGCCTGTACATTCCATGGCGTACGTCCTTCATTTCTTTCTGTAAACCCACCGCGCTTACTGCTTAAATATTTATCTGCATCTATAAAGCTATTAAAGGCCTCTGCCTGCTTAATGGCAGTTGAGGCAGCGTTGTCCTGGAAATAACGAACTGCCTCTTCTCTGTGAGGGATATAGGCCAGACTTACCTGTTGTGGCAATCCCTGGATGCTATTATTAACAACACCATAAGTAAACGGACTGCCAGATTGTGCACTTATAAACAAAGACACATTGGTTTTACCTGCCTTAGCCCACATTTTGTTGTAACTAATGGTACTTACAATACGGTTTCTGATATCGAAGTTACTATTGGACAACGTAGGGTTATTGGGTACCAGTGACTGATTCAACTGCCAGTTAGATTCCATTGAGTTACGCACACCATTGGAAAGGTCTTTTGATTGACCATAAGTGTAAGACACCGAAGTCTGCAGCTGATCAGCGATGTTTTTGCCAATAGTAGCTGTTAAACTGTAACGGTATCCTTTGCTGGTATTGCTAAGAAGATAGGTATTTGAAAAACGCTGATCTACCGTTCCGCTATATACCGGTTGCTGATGGTCTTTATCATAGCCATAATAGGTTGGATTGTCCTGTACATTCAATTGCTGAAACAATACATCTTTAATATTTTTAGTATAGATAGCTTCTACACCAAATTTCCACTGGCTAGCTGTAGTATAGTCCAAACCTAAGCTGGTACGCAATACCTGCGGCATCACAAAACCATTGTCAATTAAATCGATCTGGGTTTTGCCACTATTAGAATTATTGGTAATTGCACCGTTCTCGCGTATAAAATCGGCAATACCATTTGCACCACCGGCAAGCGGGTTGCTACCGGGCACAAAAGGTTTCTGATCAGCCTTCTGGTCAAAACCTCCAAAGCTATCGCCATTGTTATAGAATGCATACGCCAACCAGGCCATAGGAATTCGCCCTGTAAAAAGCCCTGCGCCCCCACGTAGAATGAGGCTTTGATCACCATTCCAATCATACCTAAAACCTACTCTCGGCGACAGCTGTATCTTATTCAAATAGTTGTTCGTAATCCTGCTTAAAGGTGTATAAGTATATGTGTTTCCAAAATAAGGATCGGCTGATGCTGTACGGGTCTTTTCGCTCAGTTCTGGTCTATCACCCAGATAAGCCATATCTGCTCTCAACCCGGGAATTACTTTCAGCTTTTCAGATACGCGGATTTCGTCCTGAAAATATAAACTATACAAATTGATATTAAACTTAGCACCCGGGTGCTGTTCAATATACGAACGGCTGTTGTCTTCATAACTGTAAGCACCACGAACACGGTAAGGATTGTTGCTGAGGTAATCTTCGATACTTAAGTAATCTACCCTCCCGTTCCATGCGTTTACAAAACCATAAGTGATGTTATAAAACTCATTATGTGTACCCATGGTAAGGGTATGCTTACCAATATTCCAGTTTAAATTGGCAGTAAGCTCTAATGTACGCTGTTTCATATCAAAAATACTGGCCTCACGATCGGTGCCTACGTAAATGGTGGTACCGGGTGTTCTGCCTGCAATTTGTACCTGCGGCAGACTTGGATCACCAAAGGGATTTCTTGAATCGTTTACAGCAGTAAAGCCTGCCAATAAATTACCAGATAGGCTATTATTAAACCTGCTTTTGAGTTCGGCCACTGTAGAACTCTGGTTATTCTTTTGCAAAAAGGCCATGCTGCTGAACCTAAAATCCTGCTGATCTCTGTCCATATGGGAAGCTTCAGAAATGATCGTGTTATTTCTAACTGCAAGCTGATGTTTGTCGTTGATGTTCCAGTCTAAACGATTAAAAAACTTGGTCGACTTGGCATAAGTATTAAACAATCCTGCAGTTCCGGCGTTAAAGAAATTGGCAGCAGTAATGTCAGCCGCATCTTTAGCACTTAAAATATGACCGGTTTCGGCAATACCTGCAATCAATTGTGAAGGATCTTGCCTATGAGTAATCTCCTCATTGCTAAAGAAAAATAATTTATTCTTGATAATGGGGAATCCCACACGAAAGCCGGTCTGGTAATCGTAAAAGTCGCTGTTCATTTTCCCTAGTGATCCTACCCTATCCTTGCCGGTTACCGCAGCATTACGGCCGAAACCATATATCGAACCACTTAAAGAATTGGTTCCACTTCTGGTTACTGCATTTACCGAACCTCCCGTAAAGTTGCCGATCTTAACATCATAAGGAGCTAAATAAACCTGCATATCCTCAATTGCGTCAATGGATATTGGATTAGTTCTGGTTGAGCTTCCTGCCATTCCAGAAGTACCCGACTGGCCACCCAAGGAAGGACTAAACCCAATGGCATCATTATTAATGGCACCATCAATTGTTACGTTGTTATACCTGAAATTGGATCCGCCAAAACTATTGTCTTTACTGGCCTGTGGCACTAAACGAGTAACGTCGGTTATACTCCTTGATACAGTAGCCATATTACGAACCTGATCGGCATTGATGTTTTTTCCTGAGCCATAAGTACTTGCCTGAGCTCCTTTTTTTGTGGCTTTAATTGCCACTTCCGTAAGTTGTTGTGCCTGGTCGCTCAATGCAAAGTTTAAAACGACTGCCGCACCCAAACGGATAGAGATTCCATCCCGCTTATCGCTTTTCATGCTCATCATAGTTGCTTCTACTGAATACGGGCCTCCAATACGAAGATTGGGCAAATAATAATGTCCGTTTTTATCTGTGGCTGTGGCATATTTTGTACCTGAAGCCTGATGTATCGCCGTAACAGAAGCACCCGGTAGCGGTTGTCCTCCGGCATCCAGCACGTTTCCATTTAAAGTACCACTGGTTTCCTGGCTTACCGCAGCAAAAGGCAGTAACATACACAGGAGTAAAAATATTTTGTAAATTGTATTTCTTACTGTCATCTCTAAAATCTTAATTACTGTGTAATTTTCAATAGGCTTCCAATGGTATGTACTACCCCATTACCGGTAAGTACATCCTGTTTTGTCAATTGGATAACCGATGTATTTCCTGTTCCTTTCAATTCAATACCTATAAATGCACCGGCGATCTGAGGATTAGGTTTAAGGATTACCTGAATAGATTTTCCATCAATCATGGTTTGGTCACTACGGTTAGATGTACCAGTACTTAGCACATAATCGTATACAAACCTGCGGTCAGACAAAATATGATAGCGCATTAAGCCCAGCAAAACTGCAGGGTCCATGCTATTGATTTCTTCAATAGTATGCAGTCCGAAGGCGGTCATTGCAGCATTACTTGGCGCAAATACGGTATATGGGCCCTGACCATTTAATGTTTCTGCTAGACCAGAACGTTGTAAAGCCTGATAAAACAGACTTAAATCCCTGTCTGAAGCGATGGCTTCTATAACCTTACTATGGCTGTATGGCTCCAGTACACGATCTATAACCTGAATTAATCCATTAGATGCACGTACATTTTTTGAGACTATTTTGGATCCATTAATTGTTAAAATGGTATCACCTTGTTTCACCCAATGTGTTACAAAAAGTTTACCTCCGTTAGCAGATTTGACCTCCTGGTTAAACAAAAAAGGCAATTTATCAAACTCATAAACTCCATTTAGGATGTGGTAATTCATGATAGAGGATACCCTGGAAGGATCCATACTTAAGATGGCTGTTGCATTTCCAAAACCCGCATTTTCAAAAGCATCATCTGAGGGTGCAATAGCGGTATACAAACCTTCCTTGTCAGTAATTTTGGCCAATCCTGTCCTTATCAAGGCAGTATTATAGACAGAAAGGTTAAAATTATCTGCTATAATTGCGCTGATCTTATTGTTATCGACAACTTTAACGGCATCATCCTTTTTACAGCCGTTAAGGATCATACTACAACTGATCAGCATAAGGAAAATGCCCAATGGCCTAATTGATATTCTATGTAAATAATTCATGTTTCTATTAATCTTTATGAGCTAATGATACCGGTCAGAATTTAAAATCCTTAGGCGGCATTAACCGGTTTACCGCATGTATTGGCCCCATTAAAGTGTTGATGTCTCCCTCAACAATGGTTGCGGCCGAGTGAGCGGATGATTTGACTTTTACAGTTACTTGTCCTGCTTCATTTTTACCAAAATCAAATGGCACATACATAATTGGAATAGTTCCCGAATACCCAGAGGTAGTCAGCGCATAGCCCGACAATAGTTTATTGTTCAGATCGTTCGAATAAAAACTATCCGGATTATCGTCTCCGGGGCCCCAACCGTCCCTTTCTTTAAAAATCCTACCCCAACGATGCATGGTCAATAAGGTATCCGTTGCATATCCGGTACCGACTTGCTCATAGGTATCCCAATCAAAATACGGAAGAGGATTACGGTTATTCAATGCCATCAAATCATCCACAGTCTTAAATCCTGCCTGATGAAACGCTTCATCTGTGGGAGCAAAAATAGATTTGAAGATCAGGTAATTATCGTCGATCRACAATCCTTTGGGAAATCGATCGCGATCAACTGCCCCCATCATAGCCTCATCCCAAAGCATATCGGTTTTGGTCATAATTTCAATATACATTCCAAAACGGCCATCATCCTGCAAAGCCTGTAACATTGTTTTTTCTGGTTTTTTCAGCACGTGATCTATTGGCCAGAAGGTCCCGTTTTTTGCCAGAGTAACAGCCGAGCCTCCGCTTTTTTTACCATTAATCAGCAATTCGTTGCCCGACACATTGATGTATTGTCGGTAGAAATAAGGATCGGTCTGGTATTGGTTATCATATCCCTTTACTTGTATATGGGTATTTTCCAGCAAGCTGATACCAATCGTATTTTCTCCCCTTTCACTCAGGTCTTTAGGGTTAACAGCCGCCGATAAAGTATGGTAAAGCAGCAAGCTATCCAATAAAGCAGGGCTGGTGTTATTAATGACTTCTAAAGTCATTCCATCTGCAGTAAACGCCGCATCACTTGGCACCAAAAGGGTTATAGGGGCATTACTACCTCTTTTTTCTATAATACTGTTCATATTGCTGCGTTTCCAGGCTGCTTTAAAAAGTACATATGGTGATGCCTCCAGCACCTGGTTCAGTGTAATAGTTAAATCTTCTGCAGGTACCTGCACACCTTCAACTTCAGGCTGAAATTCAGCTTTTCTGCAAGATGCCAATGTTATAAATAACAGGCAGATATTGATAAGTTTTAAATTCATCTTATTCTTGTTATAAATCATCTAATTACTCTTTATTGCCTGCTCAGGAAGGATTAAAATACCTTGAAGGTCT
>NZ_JBFTIZ010000062.1:4970-22830 GCF_056395165.1 Pedobacter sp. 10L46_2 | reverse complement strand
GTTAAGCACCCAAACTGTAAACAGCACAAACACAGCAATAAAAATCAGTATGGAATACATAATCTTCTTTTCATATGGTTAATGTAAGCGAATATACTTACAAAAAATTCTGATCTCTTAACTTACTTTCTCTTCCGGCTTCTCGTCTTTTGCGAACTTTTCTGCCAGTCCCATTCCCGATTGTAACAACTCGTTCGTAATAGTCCTGGTATAATCAGTAATTTCAGCTTTAAAATCAGCTACCGACGCGCCTGAGCGGATTTCCTCCAATCTCTTTTCCCACTGTCCGGTTAATTCTGCTTGTGCAATTTTCTGATCTTTTACCACATCATAAACCGCTAAGCCTTTAGTTGTAGGAACAAGGTTTCTTTTTTCCCTAACAATATATTCACGGTTAATCAAGGTTTCAATAATAGCAGCCCTGGTAGCGGGAGTTCCCAATCCGCTGTCTTTCATTGCATACCTCAATTCTTCATCCTCTATATCTTTTCCTGAGGTTTCAAGGGCTTTTAATAAGGACGCTTCATTATACAGCGGTTTAGGCTTTGTTTGCTTCTCAAGTAAAGCCTTATTTACAATGGGAAGCTCTTCGCCTGCCTTTACTTTCGGTAATGATGGATTTTCTTCATCCTTCTTTTCGTCATCCGATTCATTAAATACCGATCTCCAGCCAGCAGAACGAATTACTGTTCCATTTGCCATAAAAACTGATCCGGCTTCAATTGTTATCTTTGTAATTTCTTTTACGCATTCCTGGTGGAACGCTTCAAGCATCCGGCCAACTACCATATCATAAATGGCCTGTTTATCGCCACTCAATTGATAAGGAGATTCTCCTGTAGGCAAAATAGCATGGTGATCCGTTACCTTCTTTGCATTTACACTTCTCTTATTCAAAGGTGCCGTTTGTAGAAAATCGGCCTGTTTCCCAAAATCCTTATGCACCTTCAGCTTATCTATCAGGTTAGGAACACCAGCAAAAACATCATCACCGATATACCTGCTCCCTGTACGGGGATATGTAACCAATTTACTTTCATATAAGCCCTGCAACAAGTTCAGCGTCTGATCTGCTGTAAACCCTTTGCGTTTGTTGGCTTCTTGCTGTAAGCTACTTAAATCATGTAATAAGGGAGGTGGTTCTTTTCTTGGTTTTGCTTCTACAGTTAAGATCTTACCCCCATTTGGAAAACCAGATGCAACGTCCTCAATTTTTGCGAACAATTCTTCTGCTTCCTCCTTCTTATCAAAGTTATTTACGGAAATTGCTTTAAACAGCTGACCATCCTTGTCTAACTGTATGGCAAGCTGATAATATAGTTGCGGCACAAAATGCTTAATTTCCAGAAAGCGGGAGCAGATCATTGCTAAAGTAGGTGTTTGAACCCTTCCCAATGAGAGCACCGACCGCGCTCCTGCCGATATACTAAGTGCCTGGGTTGCATTCATTCCTACCAGCCAATCTGATTCAGATCTGCAATGTGCCGAATTAAAAAGTGTATCATAATCTGTTCCCGGCTTTAGATTTCTAAAACCTTCCTTAATCGCTTCGTCAGTTTGCGACGAGATCCACAGCCTTTTGAAGGGTTTTTTACATTTCAAAAAATAGTAGATATAACGGAAAATAAGCTCACCTTCCCGCCCGGCATCCGTTGCCACAATGATCTCGGTAGCTTCATCAAACAATTTCTTAATGATGTCCAGCTGTTTCCTAACGCCCGGATCTTCCACCAACCCATCCTTGGTTTTTATTTTTCTAATACCAAGCTTAAATTTTTTAGGCAGCATTGGTAAATGTTGCCTCCTCCATCCAATAAAACCATACTCTTGAGGAGGAGCCAATTGAAGCAAATGCCCAAATGCCCAGGTAAAAGAATATCCCTTACCCTCTATATAGCCGTCTTTTTTTGTAGTAGCGCCGAAGACTTTAGCCAACTCACGAGCCACTGAAGGCTTTTCTGCAATAACAATCACCTGAACGGGTAAATTATTGTCTTTACAAAACTGCAATACCATCCTGTCTCTTTCCATACAAGCCGCTTTTGATAAAGCCAGCTTACCTAACTTATCGCTTCTAAGTACATCTACTCCTGATAAGTAAAATACAAAATCAGGTTTATGTTTTAGCAGCGCGGGCAAACGTGATTTTAATTTACTTAAATACAATTCGTCTTCAATTCCATCCTCCAATGCTATATCTAAATCAGATTGCTCTTTTCTAAATGGGAAATTTTTGTCGCCATGCATAGAAAATGTAAATACACGCGGCTCACCATAAAAGATCTCTGCTGTACCATTTCCCTGGTGAACATCTAAATCTACAATTAAGATCCGATTAGCTAAGCCATTATTCAGCAAATAATTGGCCGCGATAGCCTGGTCGTTCAACAAACAAAACCCCTCGCCCCAATTGCTCCCGGCATGATGTGTACCACCTGCAACATTAAAAGCTGTACCAAACTGCTTTGCATAAATGGCACCATCTATCGTTCCCTGGGCAATTCTCACCTCGCGCTCTACCAACTGTGCTGTTAAAGGAAACCCAATCCTTCGCTGTTCCTTTGCAGGAAGCGTTAAATCCCTTAGCTTCTCCCAATACTCTTCCTTATGCGTCAGCAAAATCACCTCTTCACTTACTTTATCAGGAGCAAAAAGGTTCTTACTAGTTATAAATCCCTGGTGTAATAACTGCTCGGGGATCAACTCATACTTAAGCATTGGGAAACGATGCCCCTCTGGTAAAGGATGTGCAAATAAAGGATGCCAGGCAATTTTAACCATCTTATCGCAATATTTGCTCTACATGCTTTTCAATGTTATTACAAATCTCGTCAACAGGCAAATCATTTGCATCAGATCCAAAAGGGTTCTCAATCTCTTCTGCAATGAGCTCCAAACTGGCCAGTACATACAGTATAAATGGCACAATAGGAACCACAAAGTAACCTAAGCTAAACACCCATCCAAATGGCAAAGTAATTACATATATGAAAATGAATTTCTTAATGAAAGCACTATAAGAATACGGAATAGGTGTATTCTTAATTCGCTCACAGCCACCACATATATCAGTAAACTGCTGAACATCTGCATTAAGTATAATTAACTGCTCCTGACTGATAGTTCCTGCTGCCTGCAACTCAAAAACTTTAGATGAAATACTGGCCGCTACCTGATTAGGAATGTGCTTCCCACCATCAACCTCAATAAGGAAACTGTTTTTTCCGAAATACTGTTTTTCCCTCAAATGCTCTTTTAAAGCAAAGGCATACTTCGGAATTCCATATTCAAAAAACTCTACATGTTCTTCTTTTAGTTTTAACGACTTAATCTTTATTGCAAAATTACGACTCACATTGGTTAGTGCGCCCAGAAGCCTCCTACCTTCCCACCACCTGTCGTAAGAAGTATTGGTTCTAAATACCAATAACATAGAGATTACAAAACCCAGCAGGTTGTGCATCATTCCTATATTTTTAACATAGGTAGTTTCTGCCAGTTTCAGATAGTTAAGTTCTAAAAAGGCGATTATAGCCGAAAAAATGGCTACGCTAATCATTAGTGGCCACAATTTCCGAATTGTATCCGCCTTATGGACATGAAAGATAAAAGTGAACCAGTCTTTTGGATTATAGTTTATCATATTAAATCTCTTAAATAGTACTAAATAATACCTTTAGCAATCTGAAGTAAAAGTTCGCCCGTACGAAATACATCTTCAAATGAATTATATAAAGGAACCGGACTCAGTCTGATTACATTAGGTTCCCTCCAATCGCCCAGAACATTATTTGCTGTTAATTTCTCAAAAATCTCTTTTCCATTCTGTTTTGCAATAATAGATACCTGAGCGCCACGATCGTTTTCACTTAGAGGGGTTATAATTTCAAATTGCTCAAACCCCAATACCATATTAACCTGATCTATAATATAAAACAAATAAGAAGTTAAAGTTTTACTTTTAACTCTTAATGGCTCAATAAACCCTGCTTTTTCGAAAATTTGCAATGAGGCAAAATACAATGTCATAGGCATTACCTGAGTGCAGCTCACCTGCCACCCATCTGCACTTGCTTCTGGCAAAAAGCCCTTTTCCATTTTAAATCGCTGCGCTTCCTGATATCCCCACCATCCTGCAAAGCGATTCAGTGTGGTATCTGTAAAATGCTTTTCATGAACAAAAATGCCACTTATTCCACCTGGTCCTGAGTTCTGATATTTATAAGAACACCAACAGGCAAAGTCGATATCCCAATCGTGTAATTTTAATGGAACATTACCTGCAGCATGTGCCAGATCAAAGCCTACAATAGCCCCTTTAGCATGCCCTGCCTTGGTTATGGCTTCCATATCGAACCATTGCCCGGTAAAGTAATTTACCCCTCCAAATAAAACTAATGCTACTTCATCGCCATGTTCGTTAATCTGTGTTAAAATATCTTCTGTTCTTAATGTATATTCACCTACTCTTGGGGCCACCTCAATAATCGCTTCTTTAGGATCATACCCGTGAAATCGAACCTGGCTTTCAACTGCATATTGGTCTGACGGAAAGGCACCTGCCTCCATGATGATCTTGAATCTACCTTTAACGGGTTTATAAAAACTTACCATCAATAAGTGCAAATTAACCGTTAAGGTATTCATCGGACAAACCTCTTTAGCGCTTGCTCCAACCAATGGTGCCATCAGTTTTTTCAGCTCTTTATGATAGAACATCCACGGATTATCACCTTCAAACCAACCCTCTACAGCCAGATTATGCCAGTTGTTTAACTGCTCATCAACTACCTTACGTACAGCTTTAGGTTGCAATCCTAAAGAATTACCACACAGATAAATAAATGGTTTTCCATTTTGTTGCGGAAATAAGAAATCATGCCTAAAACTACTAAGCGGATCTGCCTGATCTAGGCTTTGAGCAAAGGCCAAATTGTTCTCAAAATTCATCGATTCAAATATCAATAAAAAAGGCAGATAAATAAATCACCTGCATCATTTGTTATCAACAATAATGGTTTTACCTACTATAAAAATCAGTTTTATTTGTTGGGTTTGCTCACAAATTTATTCCCCCTGATGTAATATCTCCAGGGAAGCAAAGCATGATCTTCGGCATAATCAACACCAACTCTTGCTGATGAAACGATCTGATCACCAGGAAAAACAATTCCTTTATCTTCAATCCATATCTCATCTCCCAATAGATCTTTTGCATTTAAGCCTTTATCTATCCCCATCGCTTTTGAAAGTGCTCCCGGACCTGCAGTAATATTAGGCTTTAATATTACCATATTCCTCCTCCTAAGCATTATATCTATTCCCTTTACAGGTTCAATCCCTCTAATTAAAACAGCATGTGGCGTCCCTTTTGGTGCGGTAACAACATTAAAAAGATGATGAATGCCATAACAGAGATAAACATAGGACAAGCCACCCTCTTCATAAATAACCTGAGTGCGGTTTGTAAAGCGCCCTCCATACGCATGAGACGCTTTATCATCTATTCCTTTATAAGCTTCTGTTTCAACTATAACTCCAGCAGTCAATTCGCCATCAATTCGGGTAAACAACATCTTACCAAGCAACTGTACAGCAAGATCATTTACGTCGGTATTTTGATAAAAAGAATAGGCTAATTTAGGCATCTATTAAATTAACTATTTCCTTTAGATACTTAGCATCAATATCATCAAAATGAGAAAGATATTCACTATCTACATCTAACACTCCTATAATTTCATTATTGCTAAAAACGGGCAAAACAATTTCTGATCTTGACGCAGAAGCACAAGCAATATGACCAGGAAACGCATCCACATCCGGCACTACCAAAGTCTCTGCCTGTTCCCATGAAGCACCACAAACACCTTTACCTTTTTTTATTCTGGTACAAGCTACAGGGCCCTGAAAAGGCCCAAGCACCAACTCGTCACCTTTTACCAGATAAAAACCAACCCAAAACCACTTAAACTGTTCTTTTAAAGCTGCCGAAATATTAGCCAGGTTAGCAATCTGATCGTCTTCTCCACTTATCAAAGCCTTGATTTGCGGAATCAAAGAGCGGTATTGCTCCTCCTTACTTATATCGGTTATTATGTGTAAATCCTCTGCCATTTTAATCTATGTAAATGAATTGCAAAAATACAAAACCACGCAGTCAATACTGCCATCTATGGGTAAAAGCATAATTAAAATCCCTAAATTTGCGATTTTAACTATCATATTAATCATAAAGATGAATAAGAAAACCTTAATTATCACTTCACTCCTTACGCTCGGAATAATCCAATCGGGTTATAAGCCATGGGAAGAAGGAATGTTCCCATTAAGTGAAATCCATAAACTTGACTTAAAAAAGGCTGGTTTAAAAATTGACCAAAACAACATATATAACCCAAAAGGCACCAGCCTGGTTGATGCACTTGTAAATGTTGGTGGCTGCACTGGATCTTTCGTTTCAAATGAAGGCTTAATCATCACCAACCACCACTGCGCCTTCAGCGCGGTACAACTCGCCAGCACCGCAGAACATGATTACCTGACAAACGGATTTGTTGCCAAAACACATGAACAGGAAATTGAAGCAAAAGGACTAACATGCCGCATAACTGACAGTTATGAAGATGTATCTGATCGCGTTTTAGGAGCTGTAGCACAGATAGAAGATCCTGCCTCCCGATTAAAAATAATCGATGATGTAATGAAAAACATCGTTATCGAAGCAGAAAAGAAAGACCCAAGTATTAAAGCAGAGGTATCCGAAATGTTTATCGGAAAAACCTATGTACTATTCCGCTACAAAACCATTCAGGATGTCAGACTTGTATATGTACCTAACAGACAAATCGGCGAATTTGGAGGCGAAACGGACAATTGGGTATGGCCTCGTCATACCGGAGATTTCTCTTTTATGCGTGCTTACGTAGCACCTGATGGCTCTCCCGCCAAATTCTCTAAAGACAATGTACCTTACACACCTAAAAAATTCTTAAAAGTAAACCCCAAAGGCACTAACGAGGAGGATTTTGTTTTCATCTTAGGATATCCTGGAAAAACATTCCGCCATCGTCCGGCTGCATTTATAGAGTATCAGGAAAAATTTCTACTCCCTTATGTATCCAACCTATATGATTTCCAAAATTCAACAATGGAAACTATTGGCAAAAAGGACAAGACTACTGAAATTAAACTGGCAACACGCATAAAAAGAAACGCTAATGTTTTAAAGAACTATAGAGGCAAACTACAGGGACTAAAAGGGATAGATCTAATTTCAAAAAAGAAAAAGGAAGAAGAAGCCCTTATCCAGTTCATCAACAACAATGTTAATGCTAAAGCAAAATACGGAAACCTGATGTCCGACATAGACAATCTGTATAAACTTATCAATACTGATGCCCAGCGTGATCTTTGGCTTACACAGATTTATACTTCAACAAACCTTTTAACGGTTGCTAAAAACATAAACGCGTTCAAAAACGCTCTTAAAGCTCAGCCCGCAGCTCAAAAGCAAGAGTTTTTTGATCAAAACATCCAAAAACTTAAGCAAACATTATCAAGCACCTACGAATCATATGACATAGACGCAGATAGAAAGATATTCAAAAGAATGCTTGAAGACGCTTCTCGGTTCAGCCCAATCCAAAAGGTAACTGCCGTTAACAAAATCACTAGTAAAGGTGCAAATAGCAATGATGTTATTGATCAATATGTAGAAAGTCTTTTTGAAGTAAGCAAGCTAAAAGAAGTCAATTATGTTTTAAACGTATTACTTCAATCTCCAAAATCTATTTCTACATATAATGATGGACTACTTCTCTTTGAAGATGATATCGCAAAACAAATCAATGAGTTAAAACCTGAAAAAGACCGCAGAGATGGACTATTAAATAAGCTTATGGGCGACTATGTAAACATCAAAGAGAAGTTCTTAAACAAAGACTTCATTCCTGATGCGAACAGCACTCTCAGGTTAACCTACGGCTATGTTAAAGGCTATTGGCCGGCCGATGCCTCATACATGAGGCCATATACCACAATAAAAGGAATACTTGAAAAAGGTGCTACAGGGAATCCTGAATTTGCTTACCCAGAGCAAATCAAAACACTTTGGAACGCCAAAGATTTTGGTCCATATGCAAAGAAAGACCTTAACGACGTCCCAGTTTCCTTTCTTTACAACATGGACACTACTGGCGGAAACTCAGGCTCTCCTATCATGAATGCCTATGGCGAGCTGGTAGGCGTAAATTTTGACCGTGCATTCGGAGCAACAATAAACGATTATGCATGGAATGATAGCTACAGCAGATCAATTGGCGTAGACATCCGTTATGTACTATGGGTTGCTTCAAAAATTGACAAAGCCGATTTTCTTATAAAAGAAATGGGCGTTAAACTTTAATCTACAGACTCGTAAAATAACCATCATAAAAAGTCGCCCGATAAAATGAAAGGCGGCTTTTTCTTCCAATACAAAATCAAATTTCTTACTTAATAAATTACAGAAAGCATGAGAGTAATAGCAGAACTTCCACATCCAGAATGCAAGATCACCTTATTTAACATGAACCAAAAATACATCATCAAATTCGAGCAGGGAACCCTCGAACAAAGTTATAAATTGTCAGAACTCGACCTCAGTGGAGGAGGGGCAAACGAGATCTTTCAAATCTTGGATGAAGCCTTTATTGCCACTGTAGTTGAACGATTTAAGAGTATGAGAAGTGATTTTTCGGCTGCGTACAATAGACAGCAGTACTAGTACACCAAAGCCAACATAACTAACTGTATTACAGATAAATTGACAAACAAACAGAATATTATTCTGCATTTTATCACCCTCAAACCACCTCAAACATCTGCTTAAATAACCAAAAACTTAAACAAAATACACGTAATAATTCTGTTTTACAGATACTTAAATAAACACACAATATAATATTCTGTGGTTAAAAATCGCCAAATATATGAGAAGTTTAGCAAAAAAATAGCTTTTGAGACTCGCCGCTCTCCAAACAATTAATTGGTGGTATGGAGAATAATGTGAACCTTTGTGAAGATGAAAAATCAAATTAAAGTATATGAGAACTAAAATTAATACTTTGCTGGCATCCGCTCTAATAATTGCAACGGTACTTCTATCTTGCAATAACATTAAAGAATCCATCGAACGTGATCTTTTCATTACCCCTGCCGAGGGCATATCTTTTACGATACCAAAGATCACAAGTACCGAATCCGGAACAATCCTTGGAAACCTCAATGTGAAAAACTTTAATCTCGATTCTTTGATCAATAAAGAATCATCAAAATTCGGATTAGGTAATGTAAAAAACATACGCATCAAAGAATTCAACTTAGAACTTTTGGATGCAGATAGTTTAAATAACATTCAAAACATAGAAAACATAATTGTCAAACTGCAAGCATCCGGACAAGCAGACCAATCAATTGCTACAGTAAACCCTCCAAATACTCGAGCCACTAAACTTAGCATTCCAATAACATCCGGAAGTTCAGATGTCAGAACCTTCCTTACCTCCTCTTCATTCACCTATAATCTTTCAGCTAAATTAAGAACGGCTACTACTAAGGAATTAAAGGCACGCGTTAAAGTAACCTATGCCATTAGGGTTGGTTTATAAAAAATATAGTTATGGTTTAACTTCCCGTTAAGCATCTAGTTGTTTCAAATATTGATTCTTAACCAGAAATTTAGTATATTTGCACAAACGGGATATCATTATACTATTCTCTTAATATTTACTTGCCAATCAAACCTTTTGATTGGGTTTCAATTCCTCCTGGCTACTGGTCCGTTGTCGCCCGAGAATTAATTATATTAAGCCATATTAACAGTAAACAGCAATAAGTTTACATGTTTGGCAAACAGGTAAAACCAGAGGAGAGTTATTTTTTAACTAATACATTGAATTTATGGCTAAATCTCAGGCTACCTTCATGAAGAAGCAACTAGAAAAAAACAGACAAAAGAAAAAAGAAGATAAAGAGCAGCGTAAACTTGAACGTCAACAGAATTCCTCTGGTGGTGATCTTGAAAGCATGATGGCCTATGTTAACGAGTGGGGAGAAATTGTATCCACTCCGCCAGAGAAAAAATAATTTAGCCTTTAAAGCTAAAATCTCCAAAAGGATTCTTATTGTTTCAATAAGGGTCTTTTTTTTGCGACATTATTTCATTGTCATCTCACCTTGTGTCCGGGTTTGGAAATGGTTCGGTTCAGGTTAGGCAACACCAGGTGTTACACAGGGGTTACATAGGTGTATTACAGGTATGATGCAGATCCGTACCCCAACGAAAGGGGTCTCATGGGCATCTGATATCCGCGTATCAGAGAAAGAGCTAAGCAAGCTGAACCGAACAATTTAGTTCTGATTCTTCTTCAATAATCTCCCTATTAAAACATACAATGAACCCAAATGAAATGAAAGTTAATAAAAAGGAATAACTTTTGCAAGTAAGCATATGTCAGGTTAATTTATTCAATCCTCTCAAATGTTTACAGACCAAATATTAATTACCCAAAACAAGTTAACGGTTCATCAGTTATTTAATATTGCAGCTCTGGATTTTCCAGAGATTATTGCCGTGGTTTTTGGCGAAAAGTCCATTACCTACCGTGAATTAAATAACAGAGCTGAGAATTTAGCAAACGTTATTTTAAATCAAGCTTTTGATCAGGAAATTATAGGATTAAGTGCAACCCGCTCTATAGAAATGATTATTGGATTATTAGCAATCCTAAAAGCAGGAAAAACCTATTTGCCATTAGATTCTAGCTACCCAGAAAACAGGTTATTACAGATTAAAGAAGATTCTGGAGTAAGTACATGTATTTCGTTGTTAAACGAATTCAATGTCTTTACTGACCTTGGGCTTTATCCTATAGCTTCAGATAAATCATACCTTGATACGGTTAACAATGACAATTTCCAACAATCTGAAAATGGATGCATTCTTTATACATCAGGCTCTACCGGAAAACCAAAGGGAGTATGTATCAGTCATAAAAGCCTGATTAATTTTTTACAATGGCAAAATGATCATGCGCTTAATGGCAAAGGCATCAATGCGTTACAGTTTTGCCATCTCAGTTTTGACGCTTCATTTCAAGAAATCTTTGTGCCGTTAACAACAGGTGCTACTCTTTACCTTATTAATGACGATTATAGACTTGATGGCACAAAACTTTTAGATTTTATCATCGCAAACAAGATAAATAAAGCCTTTTTACCTTATGTTACGCTTCAATATTTAACAGAAGCTGCTGTCAAAGAACAGCGATTTCCAGCTAATTTAAAGGAGTTAATAACTGGTGGCGAACTACTTAAAATCACCCCTAATATAAATGAATTCTTTTCTTCTATTTCCAATTCATGTTTGGTAAATGTGTACGGCCCAACCGAAACAACCATATGGGTAACCGAATTAAAACTTAAAGGTAACCCCAATAATTGGGCATCAATACCCACAATTGGGGAAACAATAGCACAGTCATCTATTTATTTTATTGATGAAAAATTAACCTTTCTTGAAAATGGAGAAATTGGTGAAATATGCATTTCAGGTCCCTGCCTGTCAAATGGATATTTTCATCAGCCAGACCTAACAAATGAGAAATTCATTGAACTTAACCATTCAACACTTGGACAAATTAAAGTCTATAGAACCGGAGATCTCGGTAGGCTTTTAGACAATGGAGAAATAGAGTTTAAGGGCCGGAAAGATGGGCAAATTAAGATCAGAGGCAACAGGGTTGAACTAGGCGAAATTGAAGTTGCCCTGATGAAAGAAGAAAGCGTTAACCAGGCCGTGGTGATATTAAGAGAAGACTACCCCGGCAGAAAAGCGCTGATAGCCTATTTGACAGGAAATAAGGCCACAGGAGACAGCAATAAGGTTAGACACCATATAAGTAACCTCCTGCCGGATTATATGATCCCATCCGGCTTTGTTTGGCTCGAAGAGCTTCCTAAAACTACAAGTGGAAAAGTAGACAGGAAAGCACTACCAAAACCAGATCTTAAAAGGCCTGAACTAAACACGCTTTATAAAAGCCCAAAAACAAAGCTTGAGAAAGACATTATTGGTCTATTCATCGATATATTTCAATATGATAAAATCGGAATTGACGATAATTTTTTTGAGCTTGGGGGCAATTCGCTTCTTGCTCAAAAAACAGTAGCAGAGTTAAAGTACCAATTCAATTGTCATTTACCTATCACCAGATTATACCAATATCCTACTGCCGCAGGGATGGCCGATTTTCTTGAAAACAAGGCCCCTGAACAGACTACCTTCGTTAAAGAAAGTAAGCATAAAGATACCTCTCATGATATAGCTATAATAGGAATGGCAGGTAGATTTCCAGGGGCCGAAACTATTGACGACTTATGGGATCTACTTATCGAAGGTAAAGAAACCACCAAATTTTTCAGTAATGAAGAACTAGACATCAGCATTCCCGACCGCCTAAAAAATGATAAGGCATATGTTAAAGCGAGAGGGATAATTAAAGATGCGGAAAAATTTGATCCTGCCTTTTTTGGAATTAATCCGAAACTGGCAGATTTGATGGATCCGCAGCAAAGAATATTCTTAGAGATAGCTTGGGAAGTATTGGAAAAAACGGGGCATTTATTCCCTGTTTATTCTAAAAAAGTCGCCATTTATGCAGGTAGTGGAAGTAATACTTATTATGTAAACAATTTATTACAATATCCCGATTTAATAGAAAACATTGGAAGCCTGCAAGTACTTACAGTAAACGAAAAAGATTATATTGCTTCGAGAACGGCTTATCATTTAAACCTAAAGGGACAGGCTGTTAGTGTAAACTCTGCCTGTTCAACCTCGTTACTTGCGGTGGCAGAAGCGGTAAAAAGCCTTCGTTCCGGTTATTGTGATGCAGCTATCGCTGGGGCCTCCAGCATCACCTCTCCTATTAACAGCGGACACATTTATCAGGAAGGTAGCATGTTGAGTGCTGATGGCCATTGCCGTCCTTTTGACAATGATGCCACAGGAACTGTATTTAGTGACGGTGCCGGTGTTGTTCTACTCAAAAGATTAACAGACGCCAAACGTGATGGTGATGTTATTTATGGCGTTATTAAGGGTATTGGATTAAACAACGATGGTGCAGAAAAAGGAAGTTTTACAGCTCCCAACACTGAAGGCCAGGCAAATGCAATTAAAGAGGCAATAACAGATGCAGATATTGATGCTTCAGAAATCAGCTATATTGAAACACATGGCACCGGAACCCCAATTGGCGACCCAATTGAATTTGATGGATTGGTTAAAGCTTTTGGTCATCAGAGTAAAACTCAGTTTTGTGCTATAGGATCAATTAAGAGCAATTTCGGTCACCTTACGCAGGCCGCCGGCGTTACGGGCTTAATTAAAGCTTGCCTATCTCTACATCGCAAGAAAATACCCGCTTCTTTGGGATACAAACAGGGAAATAAGAACATCGACTTTCTAAACAGCCCTTTTTATGTTAACAATAGCCTGAGTGATTGGACATCTGAAACTAAAAGAATTGCGGGCGTAAGTTCATTTGGTGTTGGAGGTACAAATGTACATGTGATTGTTGAAGAATATGAAAATCTGGAATCAGAGTCATCAACCGGCAGGCCGTACGACTTAATTACCTGGTCGGCCAAATCAGAGAACAGCAGGGAACAATACGCATCCTCAATATCTAATTATGTAAAAAAGAATAAGAATACTAATCTTGCGGACATTGCTTATACTCTTCAAAAAACAAGGAACGACTTCTCTTATAGAAGATTTGCAGTTGTAAACAACATTGAATCTATTGTCAGCCAACTCAATTTGGAACTACCTAAAACAGGTACCACAAATAATCTTCGCGAAGTGCCTGAAGAAATTGTATTTACATTTCCAGGCCAAGGTGCGCAATACCTAAATATGGCTGCTGATCTATATAAGGACGAGCCAGTAGTTAGAGAAGCTATAGATTGCTGTGCCGAAATTCTTAAGCAATATATAGATCGTGACATTAGAGAGATCATATTTACCAATTCATCTAATGACGAAGCCGAACAACTATTAAAACAAACCAGATACACACAACCAGCACTTTTTGTAATTGAATACGCACTTGCCAGGCTGTGGATGAATTGGGGTATCACGCCTACGCTACTTTGCGGGCACAGCATTGGCGAGTATGTTGCAGCACACCTTTCGGGAGTCTTTTCATTAGAGGATGGGTTAAAACTAATTGCAGTTAGGGGGGCAATGGTTAATGCACTTCCTCCAGGATCTATGTTATCCGTAAGAAGCGAGTCAGATCAAATAGCCAGCTTCTTAAGCGAAGGACTATCTATCGCAGCAGTAAACAGCCCGAAACTTTGCGTAATAGCAGGTCCGGAAAATCAAATATTGGAATTCAGCAAACTACTTGATATTAAAGAGATCCCTAACAAACTACTCTTTACCAGCCATGCCTTCCATTCATCTATGATGGATCCAATAGTTGATGATTTTCAAAAAGTAGTTTCTGGAATCGCTCTATCTGCCCCTAAAACTCCAATTATATCAACAGCTACCGGCTCACTGCTAACCGATGAAGAGGCAATAAATCCACAATATTGGGCAAGCCATTTAAGAAACACGGTACAATTTTCTACAGCTATTGATACAATACTTACTTACAATTCTCCAATTTTTCTGGAGGTGGGTCCAGGATCGGTAACTACAACCCTTGTAAGGCAAATTGCTGCACTAAAATCAACTTCTGTAAGGGCTATGCAGAGCCTGGCAAATAATGAGAACGATTATTGCATTCTATTAAACACATTAGGTCAGCTTTGGAATTGTGGCCTGCAACCAAATTGGGATAATTTTTATAACGGTCAGCAAAGATTGTTATTAGATCTTCCAACCTATCAGTTTGATAGAAAGAAGCACTGGGTAGATGCAATTGCAATTAACAAATTAATACCCGAGGACAACAACTATAAACCAAACAACAACAACACTCTTGTAATGAAAAAAAATAACCTGGCAATAAAAATCAGACAAGTATTAGAAGATGCATCTGGAATTGAAATGCAAAATGTTGCCGCCAATCAAAACTTCGTTGAAATAGGATTAGATTCTTTATTACTTACTCAAATCGCAATCTCTTTGAAAAGAGAGTTTAATTTGCCTGTTACATTTAGGAAATTAAATGAAGAATATCCAACTATTGAATCGTTGACTGATTACATAGATAAAAACACCGTTCAGGAAACCCCTGCTCCAATACAAAACAATACGCCAGTTCGTAATGGAAGTAATCATCAGGTTGTTGCACCTGTTTCATTTGGAAACGCTAACGACTACAACAATTCCGCACTGGGACTTATCGCTCAGCAGTTAGAAATCTTATCTAAACAGGTTTTGCTAATGAATGGGAATAATTCTATAGCGCCCCCTACTGCAATAGAATCACCAAAGCCTAAACAACAAGAAGAATCTGAACTAACCCTTCAAGAAAAATCTGAAATTCAAAAACCGTTTGGAGCTACGCCCAAAATAGATCGGCAATCAACAGAACTTAATATAAATCAGTTGAGCTTTCTCAAAAACTTAATTGAAAGTTATAATCAGAGAACATTTAAAAGCAAAAAATATGCGGAGGAAAGCCGGAATTACATGGCCGACCCAAGGGTTGTTTCTGGCTTTAAACCCTTAACAAAAGAGCTCATATACCCTATTGTAATAAATAAATCGAGTGGTAGTAAAATGTGGGATCTGGACGGTAATGAATACATTGATGTATTGAATGGGTTTGGTTCCAACTTACTTGGTTACCAACCAGATGTTATCAAAAAAGCAATGCACGATCAAATTGAAAGCGGATATGAGGTGGGCCCACAGCACGAGCTTGCAGCCGAAGTGAGTAAATTAGTATGTGAATTTACCGGATTTGATAGATCAGCGCTTTGCAGCACTGGATCTGAAGCAGTACTCGGCTGTATTAGAATTGCCAGAACCGTTACAGGCAGATCGTTGATTGTCGCCTTTACAGGATCATATCATGGTATTATTGACGAGGTATTGGTTAGGGGAACCAAGAAATTAAAATCATTTCCGGCAGCGGCCGGCATAATGCCCGATGCAGTTAAAAATATACTTGTGCTCGATTACGGAACAGAAGAAGCTTTGGCTATAATTAAAGAGAGAGCAGATGAGATCGCTGCAGTCCTTATTGAGCCGATACAAAGCAGACGTCCCGAGTTTGTACCAATAGATTTTGTTAAAGAAGTAAGAAAAATCACCTCTGCCAGCGGATCAGCTTTAATATTTGATGAGGTAATCACGGGTTTCAGGATGCATCCTGGCGGTGCACAGGCTTTGTTTAATGTCCGTGCAGACCTTGCGTCTTACGGCAAGGTTGTTGGCGCAGGTATTCCTATTGGGGTGATTGCCGGAAAAAAAGAATTTATGGATGCGCTTGATGGAGGCACCTGGAATTATGGAGATGGTTCATATCCAGAAGTAGGTGTAACTTACTTTGCAGGAACATTTGTTCGTCACCCTTTAGCTTTGGCTTCCGCAAAAGCATCTTTAATATACATGAAAGAAAAGGGACCAAAATTACAACAAGAGCTAAATGAAAAAGGAAACTATATTGCTAAAACACTTAATAAGGAAATAGAAAAAAGACAGCTGCCTTTCTTTATTGCCAATTATGGATCCTTATGGAAGGTTAAATTCCACGAGGAAATTCCTTATAGCGAATTAATGTTTACCTTAATGAGGCAAAAGGGCATCCATATACTTGATGGTTTCCCATGTTTCGTAACAGAAGCAACCTCGCATGCTGATATTGAACAATTGATTAATTGCTTTATAGAGAGTATGGATGAAATGATTAATGCCGGTTTCTTTTTGAACAGAGCTGTTACTGAGACCAATTCAAAAACATATTCAAAATTCAGCACAGATAAAATCGTGATCAATGCCGATAATCCTCCTGTAAGAGGTGCCAGACTGGGAAAGGATGTTGAAGGAAATCCGGCATGGTTCATTAAAGATGAACAGAATAAAGATCAGTATTTACAGATACGTTTCTAACGCCGTTACTAATGAATAAAGATTTTGAATACGTTGCTGTAGATTTTAATCCTTTCGGTGAAAATGAGATTGAAAAAGTAACAATTACTAATGAACCGCAAAGAGAACTATGGCTATCCTGTATTTTAGGTGGTGATGAAGCTAGTCTGGCCTATAATGAGTCTGTTTCTCTTGAGTTAAGAGGTGTTTTTTATCAGGAGGCATTTAAAAAAGCCATCGATAGCTTAATTGCCAGACACGAAGCATTAAGATCTACTGTCAGTAAAAATGGAGAAAACTTAATAATATATAAAGAACTCTCGTTTTCAATCATTACGGATGATTTAACCGGTATTGACTTAGATAAAAGATTGAACAATTTTCATGAGTTTGTCCAAAAGGAAATGGCTACTCCTTTTGATCTTTATGAAGGTCCATTATTTAGAATATACCTGCACAAGATTGAAGAAAATGTTCATTACTTTACGCTCATAATACACCACATTATTGGCGATGGCTGGTCAATTGGAATTATTCTGGAAGACTTAAGTAAAATGTATAATTCCTATGTACATGACACTTTTCCTCAATTAGAACCTGCAGAACAAATCAGTGATTATACCTTACAACAGATTAACTTTACAAATAGCAGTGAATATATTGAAACCCAGAATTTCTGGATCAATAAGTATAAGCATAATGTTCCTACACTTAATTTACCAATAGATTACACACGGCCTTCAGTTCGGACTTATACTGGTC
>NZ_JBFTIZ010000062.1:0-4951 GCF_056395165.1 Pedobacter sp. 10L46_2 | reverse complement strand
ATCCAATAAAGTTGTTATCAGCAAAAGCAGGTAGCAGTGTAGTTATTACTCTTCTAAGTGTATTTGAAATCTTGTTACATCACCGAACAGGGCAACAAGATATTGTTATTGGTCTTCCATCATCCGGACAGGCTGCAACAGGGAATTTTGGACTGGTTGGCCATTGTGTAAATTTACTGCCACTTGACAGCAAAGTTGATCCGAAATCGTCTTTCTTAGATTATTTAAAAAGAAGAAAGGGTGAAGTGTATGACGCTTACGATTTCCAAAGACTAACTTTTAGTGAATTGCTCAAAAAGTTACCCATTAAGAGGGATAAAGCTCACATACCACTGGTTCCTATTGTTTTTAACATAGACATGGGTATGGATGAAAAAGTATCATTTGATGGTTTAACTCATAGACTTTTTTCCAACGCAAGAGTAGCCCAAACCTTCGAAATTTCGTTAAATGTTACCGGCTCTAAAAACGCAATGACATTTGAATGGGCGTACAATACAAATCTATTCAGATCCGATACCATCGACAGTATGATGTCGGAATTTGAGTCTTTATTAAAAACCGTAACGGATAATCCTGAAGTACTAATCAAAGACTCATTAATAAACAAGAATCCGTTTCCCACCACAATAAATCAGACTCTAATTGCCGACAGAACAATTCTAGACCTATTTAATCAAAGAGTTCTTGACAGCCCAGATAGTAATGCTGTAGTCTATGAGGGTAAAAAATTAACTTACAATCAGTTAAACGAAAAGTCTAATCAACTGGCAAACCATTTAATCAGCAAAGGAGTCAAAACAGAAACACTTGTAGCAATTTGCATAAAACCATCTATAGAGACAATAATTGGAATAATCGGAATTCTAAAGGCTGGGGCAGCTTATATTCCAATTGATCCTGAATTCCCGGAACAAAGGATTAGCTATATGATTTCTGAATCGACAGCAAGCATGTTAATATGCGACACTGAAACGATAAAACGAATTAAGGAAGCAGGCAATCGAGAACTTATTTGCCTGGACGATAGTGAAAGCCAGATCTGGCATACTAGCAAATCCAACCCTACCATCAAAATATTTCCTGAAAATCTGATCTATGTTATTTACACCTCTGGCTCAACCGGAAACCCGAAAGGAGTTATGATTGAGCATGGATCAATAATGGATTATTTTGAAGGATTAAATTCAAAATTAAATACACTAAAAGACTGTAAAAGTTTTGCACTTGGGTCTACAATAGCAACAGATCTAGGCAATACGATTCTCTTCAATTCCTTAATATCAGGTGGAGAATTACACTTATTTGCTAAAGACAGGTTCAACAATCCTGAGTACATACATCAATATTTTAATAATTATAACATCGATTGTTTAAAGATCGTTCCGTCGCACTGGAGGTTTTTGAGGCATCAGGGAAACTTACTTTTGCCTTCTAAACTACTAATGTTCGGAGGAGAATCATTGCCTGGCGAGTATATTAAAGAAATTCGAAGGACCAATAGTGAATGCGTGGTTGTAAATCATTACGGACCTACCGAAACTACAATAGGTAAGCTAATACATGTAGTAGATAAAAATGCAGATTATCCGGCATCAGCTCCCATTGGTAAACCTTTTGGAAATACCATCCTTCATGTCCTCAATAAAGATTCAAATTATTGCGCAATTGGCGTTCCAGGAGAACTGTATATTGGAGGCTTCGGAGTAGCAAGAGGTTATTTAAACAACCCTGAATTGACTAGTAAAATGTTCACAGATCGCTATGCTGAAGGAATAGAAACCGGGTTTTATAAAACTGGCGATTTAGTACGATGGTTAGCTAATGGAGATATCGAATTCTTAGGTCGTATAGATGATCAGGTTAAAATCAGAGGCAATAGAATAGAACTTGGTGAGATACAAAATGCATTGCTTAAATGTAAAGACATACGGCAATGTGCCATAATTGTAGATGAAGACACTAATCAAGAAAAAAGGCTGGTAGCCTATGTTGTAGTTGATTCTATTTTTAATAAGGATGCGATAATAAATCATTTAAAATTGACGCTTCCGGAGTTTATGGTTCCAAGGATTTTAATTCAGATAGATAAAATCCCCTTAACTGCGAACGGAAAATTAGATAGAAAATCACTTCCAAAAGCGGCAATGAACCCGATCACAGAAAATGGTTATGTTGCCCCTGGAACCGCTGAGCAAAATCTACTTACAGAAATATGGGTTTCCAATCTGGGGATTAACAAAATAGGAATTACTGACGATTTCTTTGAGTTAGGAGGCCACTCTTTAATTGCGGTTAAGGTAATGGGCGCAATAGAAAAGAAAACAGGTCTCCGTTTGCCCTTATCCAGCTTATTTGAAAACCCAACAATTGAAACACTTGCTAAGCTCTTAACCCCCGACGATAAATTAAATTGGGACTCTCTGGTTCCATTAAAAACAAGCGGAAATAAACCTCCAATATATCTTGTTCATGGTGGAGGCTTAAATGTTTTCGTATTCAAATCTATCTCTGGATTTATGGATGAAGATCAACCGGTTTACGCACTTCAAGGTCTGGGCTTAAACGGTGATAGAGAAATTCCTGACACAATTGAAGAAATTGCCGCTAAATATAATGCTGAGATTCTAGAATCAAATCCGGAAGGGCCATATTTAATTGCCGGGTATTCTATGGGAGGAAAAATAGCCTACGAGATGGCCAAACAATTACTTGAAAAGGGTAAAGAGATAAAAATGCTTGGAATATTTGACACTTATGCCGGGTCATCTGCAACCGGTATAGAAAAGGTCAAAGAGAAAATAGTTCGTCAGTTAAAAAAGGGTCCTTTTATAGCTAAATTATTCTTGGATAATCCTATGCAGACTCTATCCTACCAATTGCGAATATCTAAAAGAAAACTAAAACCTATTTTCTTAAAAAACAAGGAGATAGATAAAGAAGTTTTCACATATAAAAGAGAGGTTTATGAAAGCTACGAAATGGCTTACAAAAAATATCAACTACAGCCTGTAGATCTTAAAATAGATCTGTTTAGAGTAGAAAAAAGAATTTATTTTCTAGACGACCGTGTATACTTAGGCTGGCGGAAGTATGGCAAAAAAGGTATAGATATCCACTCTGTTCCAGGTGATCACAAAACATTTTTAGCTTCACCCAACGATCAAAAGCTAGCAAAAGTTCTGCAAAGAGTAATTAACACTAAGGTTTAAAATTATGGAGCTATTAAATATTAATAACGATGTAAAGTGGACCGCTGCAAAAAAGGACGTTGCATTCGATAAGAGCGCAATTAATATATTTCGAATAAATGTAAACGAATATTTCAATCAAATCAGCAATGTGTATGAGTCTAATCTCTCATACACAGAACTTGAAAAGGCCTTTCGTTTCTTCAAAGAAAGTGACCGAAAAAGATACATCGTTTCTAAATATGCCTTGAGAAATATTTTATCATATTTTCTTTTAGTATCACCAGCAAAAATATCTATCTATAAATCCGAGAACAAGAAACCAGCAGTTAGTGGTATTGAATTTAATGTAACCCATAGTAAAAGCTACATTCTCATTGGTGTAAGCCCATTTAAAATAGGAATTGATATTGAACATATAGACCATCATTTCAATTATCACGATATTACCACTTCTAGTTTTAGCCCAGAGGAACTACAACTAATAAGCAATCAAAATACAAGCGCCAACTTCTATTCCATATGGACAAGAAAAGAGGCTGTACTCAAAGCTTCCGGAGAGGGTTTAATAGACAATATGAATGAGCTTAACAGTTTGAACAGTTCAATTACCAGAAAACAAGTTAAATACTACCTCCAAAGTTTTATGCCAGATAAAGAATATGCAGGCTGTATTGCGTTTGAAGAACCTGAGGCCACACTAAATTACTGGGATTACCAATAAGATCAGATCTATTTTCTTTTTGATTTCTCCCAGGCGGCACTTTGGCTCTTTTTAAAATACCTGATTATTCCAGCTATTACGGCATAATTCATCAAACAAAAATAATAAGGTACAAAAAGCGCCTTTATGCGTATATTTTTACTCTCAAAAATGTATCCGAGTATACTTAAAGTATAAAATAAAATCTGTAAAATAAATATCGTTTTATAGAACAAAGAATCATAATGATACACGATAAGACCATTTACAACAAACAGAGCAATTAGTAAAAATGGAGTTATAGTCCACCTCAACACACGATGACTGATGTATTGAAATGTAAATACCGGATTATTAAAGGGATTTGCAGCTTTTTTTAAACGGAAGATAGACTGTATGCCACCTGCCGCAATCCTTATTTTTCGTTTTAACTCCTCCGCGGTATTAGCAGAGGCCGTTTCCATAGCATAAGCTTTTGGCTCATAGGCTATGATATACCTTTTTTCAGCTATCCTCATTGCAATCATATGGTCGTCAATGATAGTATCTGATTCAACATTTTCGTAAAGCCTGGTTCTTATGCTGAATAATTCTCCTGCAGCTCCTACATTTGAATACAATTCATAATCCCATTTTTTCAACAACGATTCATACTTCCAATAAAAGCCTTCACCCGCAGAGCTTGCATCAGCAGTCTGATCCACAAAAATTCGTTTTTCTCCTGCTACTGCACCAACTTTATGATTCCTATAATGCTTAACCAATTCCTTAATCGCTTCATCATTTAGAAATGTATTTGCATCCGTAAAAATCAATATTTCGCCCTCAACAAATGGCATTGCTCTTTTAATAGCAGCCATCTTTCCCGCTCTCGAATCTTCATGTAATACCAATACATCATTAAATCTGTTAAGTTTTTCCGTAGTACTATCCGTGGAGCCATCGGTTACAAAAATAATCTGCTTTTTTTCCTGTGGGTAATCCAATCTTAAAGTATTTTCCACTTTAGCATCAACAATATCTTCTTCGTTATAAGCAGCTACAAGTATGGTTACGC